>JBBQAU010000075.1:0-10212 GCA_038316685.1 Sphingomonadales bacterium | reverse complement strand
TTCATGAGCCACCCGGTCATTCCCTACTGGATTGCAGACAGCCTGCTGGAAGTGCCGCTCACCACAGGGTTCAATGGCATGTTGCGGCGCTGGCCCGGGCTGTATGCGCTCAACCGGTTGCACGGGCCGATGGCCGCCGCGCGCCTGCTGAGCCGCGTGCCGCTGACCCCGGAGGGAACGCCGCTCGACGAGGCGCTGGCGGTTATCCGCTATTTGCTGGACGCCGGAGTGCGCCTGTTCAGCCTTTCGTTCCATACGCCATCGGTGGAGGTGGGGCACACACAATATGTCAGGGATCAGGCCGATCTGACGCTCTTCTGGCAGTGGTGGGACGGCGTGTTCGATTTGTTCGCGCGTGAAAATGTGCTGCCCACCGGCCCCGATGCGATCCTGGCTGCCGCGCATCACGCGGGACAATCTCCCTCGTGAACGCGCCCTGGCCATTCCTTCACCCCGCCGCCGCCATCGGCACGCCCGAGGTCGAGGTCGCGCTGTTCGATGATATCACCGCAATGGCGGACGACGCGGCGGGCGCGTTGGACCGCAAGCGGCAATGGCCGATGTATAATCGCCGCGAATGGCTCCAGCTGACTGCCAAACATCTGCTGCAAGACAAACGGCTGATTTGCCTGCGCGCCCGATCCGGCACTGACAGCGCCTGGCTGAGCCTGATCGATGATGGCAATGGCCGCGCGCGTGCCGCCGGTGGGTGGTACACGCTTGAGATCGCCCCCGCCTTCAGCGGCGCGGTTTGCGGGGCGCAGCGGCTGAAACTGATGACCGGGGCTGCGCACGCGCTGCGTCGCCGGTTCAACCGGGTCGATCTCAGGCCGGTCACACCAACCACCGCCGATCTCATCCGCGCGGCATTTTCCGATGCCGGCTGGTGGGCCTTCGAAACCGAGACGACGGCCAACTGGATCACCCGGACGCAAGGCCTTGGCTTTGACGATTATTGGCGCGCGCGCCCTTCGAAGGTGAAAAACACGGTGCGCCGCAAATTGAAGGATAGCGGGCTGGAAATGCGCGTGCTCACCGGCTTCGATGCCGCAGCATGGGCCGATTATGAAAGCGTTTATGCCCAAAGCTGGAAACCGGCCGAAGGATCACCCGCATTCCTGCGGGAGGCTGCCCGGATCGAAGGCGAAGCAGGTTGCCTGCGGCTCGGGCTTGCCTATCGTGACGGCCACCCCGTCGCCGGGCAGTTCTGGACAGTGGAGCGCGGCGTGGCGACGATCCACAAGCTGGCCTATATCGAGGCGGAACGGGCCGCCTCGCCCGGGACGTTGCTGAGCCACAGGATGTTCCGCCATGTCCTGGACGAGGACCGTCCGGCGCTGATCGATTACGGAAATGGCGATGAACCCTATAAGGCCCAGTGGATGACCGAGCGCCGCGTGCTGCGCCACGTCACCCTGCATAATCGCCATCACCCGGCGGGCGTGGCGGGTGCCGCCCGCCAGACGGTCGCTGCCTGGGTGCGCGGGCCCGGCCATGGCTGATGCCCCCGCTTTCCGCTATGCGCGCTATCCGGCTGGCGGCGGAGACGAGTGGATGCTGCTCCACGGCCATCCCGATAGCGTGCGCGTCCTCATACTTGCGCCGATCCTGAACGAGACCAACCAGACGCGGGCACTGATCGTCGATATCGCGCGGCGGCTGGCGCAGGCCGGGATCGGCAGCGCCATCCCCGATTTGCCCGGAACCGGGGAAAGCGAGCGTTCGCTGGCGACGGTCAGCTGGCCGGACTGGCGGCACGCCGTAGGCGGAGCTGCCGAGACGGTGTTTGGTGCCGCAGGACCGCCCATGGTCGCTGCGCTGCGCGGCGGTGCGCTGCTGGACGATGCCTGCGCAGCGCATGCCAGCTGGCGTTTTGCCGAAGCACCGGGCGCATCGCTGCTGCGCCCGCTCGAACGTGCGCAGCGGCTGAGCGACAAGCTGGCGGCGGGCAATTTGCAACCAAATGGGCCAGTGCCGCTCGCCGGGTTTTCGCTGAACGATCGGTTCGTCGATGCACTGCGCGCCGCCGCCCCGGCGACGATCGCGCGGCCGCTGCGCACCGTGGCGTCCGAGGGCACCGGCGTGCCGCTGTGGCGACAGGCCGAGCCAGGCACCGATCCTGCGCTTGCCCAGCAATTGGCAGACGACCTTGCGGCATGGATTTCATCATGCGGACGCTGACGATATTTGAATGCGGCGACGCGGCGCTGGGTGGCAGTTATGATCATGGAGACCAAACCACCGGCCTGTTGATGGTAACCGGCGGGACCGAGCTTCGCACCGGCGCGCACAGCGGCATGGCCCGTCTGGCCGCAGCGGTGGCCATGGCCGGTTTCCCGGTATTCCGATTTGACCGGCGCGGCGTTGGCGACAGCGACGGCGCCGATCCGGGGTTTGCCAACAGTGCGCCGGACATCGCCGCCGCTGCCAGTGCATTCCGCACGATGCGGCCAGATATCCGCCACCTGGTCGGCTTTGGTTTGTGTGACGGCGCGACCGCGCTGGCCTTGCATCATCATGGCCTTGGTTTCGATGCGCTCGCGCTTGCCAATCCCTGGGTCGTCGAGACCGAAGCGGGGGTGCCGCCGCAGGCCGCCATCGCGCACCGATATCGCGCGCAATTGACCAGCGCGGCGGGGTGGCAGCGAATCCTGCGCGGCGAAATCGATTTCCGCAAGGCGCTGCGCGGTGTGCGGCGTCTGCTGGCACCGCCGCAAACCGGCCTGGCTGCGCGCTTTGCCGATGGCATATATGCCGGTGATCGCCCGATATCGATCATCATGGCAACCGGCGACGCGACTGCCATCGCGTTTGACCGTGAGTGGCGCGGCCCGCTGTTTGCGCGGGTCCGCCAGCAATCTACAGTGACCCGCTTGAGCATCGACAGCAGTTCGCACAGCTTTGCAGCACCAGGCGATGCCGAGCGGCTTGCCGACTTCTGCATCGATGCACTCCGCCGATGTGACCGGGGCTAAGCGCGGCCACTCGGGCGTTCAATCCTCCAAAACTGCCTGACGCGGCGCAGGCATGCGCGTTTGTTCGGGCGGTTTGCGGCGGGCGATGAGGTTGAGCGCCAGATGACATGACATTGGTTCACCCAGAACCGTTCGTTTTGATCGCGTTCAGGTAATGAACGCGTTCAGGTAATGTCATCCTGCTTTAGACAGCGCGGGCAGAAAATAAGCATGATCAGCCTGACGGGCTTTAGCAACGACGAGCGCAACGCCGATCGATCGGCCATCTCAGCGCACCCCCGTCGGCACGGGCGCGGGCTTACCGCTTATGCAAAAACAGCGCCGCATGGCCCCAGGCGGGGCCGGTCCTGCCATGCGGCCATTCTGTCTTGTCCAGCGAGATATAGCCTGCCCGCCGCGGCTGAAGGAAGCTCAGCATGCCTGAACGCTGGTCGCCCTGAAAGCTGTGGTCGAAGCCAAGCCTCCCGGTCTGCTTGTCGAAACGCAGCATGAAGAAGCCGTGCTCGCCGCCAAATTCGGCACCCAGGATCAAGCGATTGCCGATCGGATCTTGCGCCAGCCAGTGCGGATTGAAATCCGCCGGGGTGGACAGGCGATACACTTCCTTGGGCGTATCGGGATCGGCAATGTCCAGCACCACGACCTCCTGAAGCCCCCCGACCGGCTGCAGCCAATAGCGCCCGAGGTGCAGCGGTATGCCGCAAGCACCCTTGATCTTGCCGCGATTGGTCGCTTTCCTCGTATCGAGCGCGTGGACAACCTTGAGCACCGGCTTTTCCGAAGCGATCGCCGTGAGGTGATAGAACGCACAGCCATAGCTGTTCAGAAACACCGTTCCATCGCCCAGGACGCGGGGGCCAAAGCCGGCAGCCTGCGATCCCGCGATCAAACGACCGCCCCGGTCAGTACCCGGTGGCAAAGCAATGGTGTGCAGCAGCTTGAAATCGGAATAGCGATAGATCTGGATCACATCGGCCCAGGATTGCTCCATCATGGGGGCGCTGGTCACGACGAAGCGGTCGATATCGGGCAACAGCGCAAAGGCATAGGGCCGGATTGGCTTGGTGAAACCCGGCACTGCTGCCGATACCGTGCGGATCAGACTGCCGTCGACGCGATATTCAGCGATGCCGCCATGATTGCCCGGCAGCGTCTTGTCCTGCGGGTCCGGGCTCGCGCCGTCGCTCCGCAAAAAGCCGACCAGCCGCGTGCCGCTGGGCGTGCGGGTGTAATCATGCGGGAAACGAAACGGTGCCGGGGGGCGAAAGGTCTTGACGACGAACGGCTTTTTCGGGTGCGCAATATCGACGATCATGCTCAATTCGTGATCATGCGCATTCATGAAAACGGGCTCGCCCTTGGGAGGCACGGCATATTCCATATGATGCGGCATCGACATCTTGTGCCCGATCGGGACCGATGCAATCGGCTGCCCCGGCTTTGGGCTATTTGGATCGACATCGATCACCAAAAGGAAATCGGAATCCCTGGCATCGCGGTCACCGGCAAAGAGCAGCAGATAAGGCGATCCGGGCGTCGCGGCGATGCTGTCGTCCCCCCTTGGCGCACAAGACGATACCAGAGCGAACAGGCACAACAGCCCCGCCAACAATCCAGCGCGTGATGCCCCGCTGCCAGTCATCTGATCGTCCGATAAAAGGACTGCGACAGCGCCTCAAAACCATGCTTCTGGAATAGCGCCTGCGAGGCATCATTTCCCTTCCAGACGGTGGCTGATACCGAACAATTTTCCAATCTGGCCAATTGCTGCATCAGATCGTCGATCAGCGCGGTCGCGCCCCCCAACAAGCGGGCGTGATGATCAATCACAATATCCTCGACAAGGCAGACCCAGCGGGATTTGCCGTAATACACATCAGATGTCTCATACAGGCGGTAGAGCAGGTAACCGCGCAACGCGCCGTCAACGAACCAGCCCCGGGCGAAGCCGTGCCGTTTTTTGAAGGGATGGATGCGCGGCTGGAAGCCTTTCAGGAAACGGATGATCACAGCGTCATTGTCGCCCGGGCCGAATTGATCCGGGAAAGCCGCGTGGTGCGGCTGCTGGCCTTGTCGAAACAATGCCACCATGCTGGCCATATGTTGCGCCCTGGGCTCGGCAATCTCGAAGGCAGCGTCAGCCGAGCGGGCCATTGTCGGGTCAGCGTGCATGATCGGCCCCGGCATTGATCATGCGTGATTTGATCCGCTTGATGGCGGCAAACAGCGCTTCATAGCCCGCGCCTTTCCGACAGATCATCATGTCGACGATCGATTTTCGATCGGGCCAAAGCTCGTTGAGCAGCCCGTTATCAGGCGCGGTGCAGGAGTCGACCTGCGTAAAGCCGGTTTGCTGGCGATAATATTTGAGGGTTTCATATTCCATAATGACCCCCGGCGAATGTTTCTTGAATGCCTGGTCGAACGCCGATTTCAGGCAATAGACATGAGGGGCGGCGGCAATGTCCAGGGTATAGGCAATCGGCTTTCCCGCCACGCAAAGCCTGAAGAAATTCAGGCTGCCCCGCTGAAAGGCCGATGCCACCATTTGCCGGTATAGCGCCGTTTCCATCGGGCAGGCGAGGATCGACGAGCCATTGTCCCGCTTCCATCCCGTGTTTTCCAGATTGAGGAAATCCTCCAGCCACACCGCGATATCCGCCTCCAGCGCCAATCGCTCGATACGCACCTCTCCCTGCGCCGCGAGGCCCTGCATTGCCCGGCGCAGGCTTTTGCGGCGGCCGGACCCGACCGGATCGGCCGGCGCATTTTGACTGCGCGGATCAAGCGCAATCGCAGCACGCTGAAACCGGTTGAGCGCCATGCGCGGCCGCTTTTCCGCAGCACAGTGCGCTGCGATCGCATCGGCGATCATGCCTTCCCCCGTCATCAGCGTCAGCGCGATAAAGCAGTGATCTGCGCGTGCCGTATCCAGCCACCCGCAAAGACCCGCTGCAAACCGATCTTCAAATCCCGCCCGCACCAGCGGCGTGCCAAGATATTGTTCATAATGCAGCGCCGTGCGCCAGAACGGCACGGGCAGTTTGGCATAACCAAGGTCGCCGCGAACAACCAGCAACCCGATCAGCAGACCGCCATGATAAATCGTCACGACCTGCGGGTTCAGCTTTGCCAAAAGCGGCAATGATGGGATGATATACCACGGGAAACTGAAGATGTTTTTCTCAGCCGCGTTCAGGGCAAGATCGGACCAGGCGGGCTCCAGTGCGGTGGCGGCATTGATCGTCAGCGCATCGCTTTCCCAGGCAAGGCCATTGGCAGGCAATATGGCACCCCATGATGTCATCGTGATACCTGCAGCCCCGCGCCTTCTTCTGCACCCATTGATAAAGCTGATGTTAGTTACCGCACGCTAAGATAATCTAAAGGATCAGGGGCAAAGTCGGCACATCGTCTTGTTGGTCTGCGCCATCAGGGCGATAGGCTGTCATCGGCCGGGGCCGACCAGTGTTAAGCCGGGGACGTGACCTGAATGCGCAACAAGCTGAAAAAACTTCTCTGGCCGGTGCTGGAAAAGCCATGGCAATCGCCGGTGATGGAGGTCAGATACGGCCTGTGGCAGGGCGTTTCAGCGCTGTATTCGCAGAGCGGGCGGCAATTGGGGGAGGAGAATACCCGGCCCTTTCGCTTCAACCACCATCTGGCAGCCGAAACCATCGCCTGCAAATATCAGGGTTCGCGCAGTGGCCGCCAGATCAACATGTCTGCCCTGCGAATAGCGATGCGCAATTTTGATGAGGCGCTGGCGATCACCGGTGCCGTCAGGCATTTTCACCTCGCCAGGATCGGCTCAGCGAAGCCGCTGGGGGTCTGGGATCTTCACATCATCGCCCGCGCAAGCATCGCCATCATTGCCTATCAGCGGCGCTGCACGCACGAAATCGCCCGGGACAAAACCGTCGGCGATCCGCTGGCGAGCCAATATCAGTTTATCTCCGGCATCTTCATGATCTGCCGGGAAATGATGCACAACGCGGACGCCGCGATGAAGGCGAACCACCCGGTAACCGCGTCTGCGCTCTACAGCTATGCCGATGCGCACGGTATTTTTATCTCGTTCAACGGGATGGCGTGCGCGGGCAGCACCAAAAAGATCATCGATTTCATCGAATATTGCAACACCGGCACGCTGCAAGCGTCCGAAACCGGTGATACTGCCGCGCCGGTTTTCGAGTTGGGCACGCTGATGACCGATCCCGAAAACTGGTATCGATATGCGCTCTCGACGATCGAGCTGGATTGTTTCATCGAGATCGAGGCGATGAAAAGGAGAGCGGCCGAACCAGATGGTGCGAGCCGTCTGCCCGATGCTGACGGCATTTATCGCACGATCAGCGATTACTGTGTCGATCTGTCCGCTGCTGATGGAATCGGCCCGACGGCTGACTTTACCACCGGCGTCCTGGCGCGGCAGAACCATATCCTGCAGCTGCTCGGGCGGCGTCGGATCGGTTCGATATCCGCCAGGCATCTTGCCGATCGCCTGAGGTATTGAATGGGTGGCGGGGCCTGCGGCGAACGCCGGGCAGCGCTGGATGCCGCAGGATCAGCCGGTGGCGGAGATGGAGGGAGCAACGTTGTTCACGTTTTCCCGCTAAAAATACGATAATAATTATCAGTTCCAAATCTGACGCGTGCCGTATCGCCAGCCAGGCGGCGCTTGCCAGCTTAAGGGAATTCCTTCGGCCAGACATCGTACAGCGATTGGGCGATGCCTTCGCGGCGGCACAAATCGGCAATGCTGTCATCCCCGCGCAGGCCATCGACGACAATCCGTCTCTTGTCCTCGGCAGAGTAATGATTGTGCGTCGCGCGTCGAAAGGCTGCCAGCACCCGCTTAGCGGGCGCCTTTTGGGCAAAGGGTTTTGGTCTGATCTTCATCGCTTCGTCATTGCGATGCGACCAAAACCCCTCGGTTGTTCAATACCGGCAAATTGTCTCATTGCCGCTGACGGGGAAACGTTGCTCATTTATGCGCATGCTGGCCGGTCAGGATCCTGTCCGGCGTATTTGGCCATCCTGCGGCCTGTAGCTTTTCTCCAAGCTGACTGCCCGTGCACCCTTCTCCATGGGAACCGGTTTAAGTTTCCCCGCCACGAAGAGATCCATCTGGTCGGTTCTGTGCGGGTCGCCCTTGTGTCCCGATGCACCGAATGGCGAGACTGACGAAACCGTCTGTCGCCCCGCTTGATCCCATTCAACGAGCATGACAAGGCCATCCCCCACGATCGGTTTCAGCGTCCCGGTTACCGGGTCAACGACCGAGTTGGCTGCCCTGAGCACATCGGGACCGCCGCTCATCGGGCGCAGCACACCGTCACGCTGCAATTGGTTGAGGCTGGTCCAGGGTATGTCCAACCGACCGTGATGCTTCATCAAAAAGGCGATGGCGGCGTCCATCGAGTCTTTGAGTTCAGGCGGTTTCTGCTTCTGGAACATTGCGGTGCCGATCGGCTGCATCGTCAGTATGGCAAGAGCCGCTGCGCGGTTGTCGGGTTTGAGCGTCAAATCCCAGCCTCGAATCAATGCGATAGCTTCTTTATATTGCAGATCATTGACCCAATCTGCAGCCAGGAGAACAGTTCTGAGCCCGGCAGCAAAGCTTTCCGGCGCGAACACATCGTCCATTTTGATCGCCCAGAGCGCGTCGCGGCCCAGCGGATTGGTCTTTCCCATGAGCGTTGTTGCCCGGCGGGCCCGGTTGGTCATATCGGTTTCAATACCGAATCGTTTGGGATAATTTGCCGGGTTGGGGTCAGTCGCGCTTCCCATCTGCCTGAAGGGCGAACTGTTTGATTCGGACAGCCAGCCTTCCGGCGGGTTTTCGATATGCGGCATGGCATCAAACGGTTCGAACGACGTCCAGATGAGTCGCCCGTCATCGCCTGGCAGTGTGGCGCGCCAGTCAGGTCCATCGATTCGCACCGGCATACGCGCCAGATAAAAGCGCGCGATTTGGCCCGTTGAATCGGCCATGATCCGATTGGTGCTGCCGACGCGATTTTCGGCGTAGATACTGCGCGCCTCTGCCACCGTTTTGGCTTTCATAAGGCGATAGCTTGCCTCGAGGCCATCGGCTACATCCATCGTTGCCCAGCGAATGGCGACCGGGCCTGTCGGCGTATCCAGCACCGGCCCGTGCGCCGACCAGCGGGTCGGTTTTTTCACGGTGACGGTCACCCGCCCTGCAGCCCGAACGCGCATTTTCGCTTCACCGGTCTCAAAATCGCGCCAGACACCATCGAGGCGGTATTGGTTGGCATTTTTGGGGTTGATCACCAACTGATAGGTATCGATCAGATCGGGACGATTGACGGTCGCTGTCCAGGCCAGCGTCTCGTTTGTTCCAACCAGCAATATCGGTGAACCCGGAAAGGCGCCGCCGGCAAAGTTCAGACCGGCATCCGAACTGACACTCGCCTCCAACCAGGCCAACGGACCTTCAAGCGGTTGATGCGAATTGACGATAAGGCGCGTGGCGCCGTCCCCCGACCGCTTCGGCGCCACTGCAAAGCCGTTCGAACCAAGCTCGGTCAGGTCGCCGCGCATCAGAAAGCCAAAAAGGCCTTTTTCTTTACTACGCTGCACTTGCAGGCCCTGGCCGCGCCCCAGATCGCGCTTTGCGCCGGGTGCCAGTAACCCAGTCAGCGTGCCGGACATGCCGTAGAACAAAGGTGTTTGAAACAGCGAATTGCGAACGATGTCCTTGCCGGATAACGGGTAAAGATCGGCGCGCCCGATCTCCTTGGGATGCTGGGCCGCATAAAGATTGATGCCGTCTGCATAGGCCTGGAGATAGGCCTTTGTCGCAGGGGCAAGGCCGTTGCTCCAGATCCGGTCCGCCTGTTCGGGGATGCGGAACAATTGCACCAGATAAGCGGTGCGCTCTTCGCTGGTGTCGCGCGCAATCAACCTGTGGCCATTGCTCGCCGCCATTGCTTCCTCGATCAATGGCAGATCATCCTCGGCAAAAGCATAGCCGAGGGCAAAGGCAGCATCCGCATCGGTTTGGCCATGGACGCGCGGGACGCCCCAATGGTCCCGCCCGACGACAGCGCGATAGGGCGCGGCTGCGGCGATTGCGGCCTTGCGATCAAAGGACTGCGCCGGAGCAGCCACTGTCAACGCTGCGGCAAGTGAAAGGATCAGCGGGTATTGCATACAGGGCTCCGTCGGCTATCGAGTGCGGGTGAAAGCGGGGTCATGAAGAGAATAA
>JBBQAU010000074.1:0-10282 GCA_038316685.1 Sphingomonadales bacterium | reverse complement strand
TCCGTTACGATCGTGCAGCGCTCCTCCAAGCGTTAGATCAATGCCGCGCTGGCGAAAGAGCTGGATGATGGCAAAACTATTTTTGATAGCCATCATCGCCGGAACAACTGTCGCGATTGATTCGCAACAAGTCGATTCTGTGGTCGATATCGGGCATATTACACCAATTCCCCGCGCTGAAGCGGGTATAGTTGGCCTTGCGGCTTTGCGTAGCCGCGTCGTGACTGTCATTGATGCGTCTGGCGCGCTTGGGCTGGCACCGCAATCCGGATCGTCAAACCGGGCTGTCATCACGTTAGTTGACCACCATCATTACGCCATTCTTGTAGATACGCTGCTTGATGTCGCGCCGTTCGAGGAAACCCAGCTCAGCAGCGGCTTTGCCCTGGGAGACGGATGGCAGCGCGCAAGTCGGGCGATCGTTGATCACAATTCTAGCCCTGTTTTGTCAATCAATCTACGCGCGCTCATCCCCGGCGTAGCGCTTGCTGCCTAATCTTTGCCAAATTAACGCAACCCTCACTTTTTTGGGTCAAACAGGGTCTGAGCTTTCCTATAAGGGATAACGCATGAAGACTTGCCTCGTCGTTGATGATTCGAAGGTCATCCGCAAGGTCGCCCGCCATATTCTTGAAACGCTGAATTTCGAGGTCTCCGAGGCCAGCGACGGGCGTGAAGCGCTCGAGAGTTGTTTGCGCGGTGCACCTGACGTTATTTTGCTCGATTGGAATATGCCGGTGATGAGCGGGATGGAGTTCTTGTGTGCGCTACGCGACTGCAAAATCGACCGTCGTCCCAAGGTCGTTTTTTGCACCACCGAGACTGGCACCGATTATATTCGAGCCGCAATCGAAGCCGGCGCGGACGAATATATCATGAAGCCTTTTGATCGCGATACATTGGAAAGCAAGCTGCAAATCGTTGGCGTTGCTTGAGCTGCCTTGCCAGACAATGATAGCAACCCGCACACAATTTGCTGACAGGGCAACTGGCACACTGCCAGCACGCATTTTGATCGTCGACGATTCCGCCGTCGCGCGGGCCGTTATGACTAAGGTGCTTGCCGTAAATGCGCGCTTTGCCGTCACCGGCTCTGTGCCGACTGTAAAAAGTGCGCTTGCGTTCTTACTGAACAATAACGTCGATGTAGTGCTTCTCGATATAGAGATGCCTGGAATTGACGGCCTCTCCGCCCTTCCTGAGCTGTTGATCGCGGCCCGCGGCGCCCATGTTCTCATCGTTTCGACGGCTTGTGAAGACGGTAATGCGGCAACGATTCAGGCGCTTGCGCTGGGTGCTGCGGACACTTTGGAAAAGCCGGGTGTGGGTAATCCGCTCGCTCGATTTAGCGAGGCGTTGAGCGAAAAGCTGGAACGGCTGCTTGAGCCTAAAGGCTCAAATGTTGTTACCACCCGACCCCCCGTTGACGTGGCACCAACAGCCGGCGATTTCGATCTTGTTGCAATCGGCGCATCAACTGGAGGAATACATGCGCTCAGCCATCTGTTGCGCGCGATCCCTGCTTCGTTCCAGCTGCCGATCCTGATCACCCAGCATTTACCGGCATCATTCATGCCCTATTTCGCAACACAGCTGGCCGTGCTTGCTGGTCGTCCGTGTGTTGTCGCCACAGACCATCTACGCATACGGCCTGGGCGGATATATATCGCCCCCGGTGACGCCCATATGGTTGTTGTCAGTATCGGCGACGGTGCGGCGATCCGGTTAAAAACTGATTCGGTGGCGAATGGCTGCATGCCTTCTGTTGATCCGATGTTTGAAACGGTGGCGAAGGTTTTTGGTGCGCGAGCCATGGCGGTGGTCCTGAGCGGCATGGGACGTGACGGCTCGGCTGGCGCAGAGGATGTCACCAAAAATGGCGGCAGTCTGCTGGTGCAGGATCAGGCCAGTTCAGTTGTTTGGGGAATGCCCGGGGCGGTCATTGACCGCGGTATCCCCGCCGTCATCATGACTCCACAAGAAATTGGTGTTTTCCTTACCAAGCAGCGTCGGCCATGATGATGCGGGATCCGTCAGCAGTCGCAGCGACAGACGCGATAAATGTTTTGTCGGCGCTTCTGGAGGCCCGCACGGGTCAGGTTATTGCTTCAAATCGCCAATGGCGGATTGAGACGGCGCTCAAGCCGCTGACGCGCGCTCGCGGTCACGCGACGCTCGAAGAGTTGGTGAGTGAATTGCACGATGATCAAACCGACATGGTTGCAGCAATGATCGTTGACGCTTTGCTCAACCAGGAAAGTTCGTTTTTTCGTGACCCGGCAACGATTGATCTTGTGGTCAAGGCGGCAGAATTGATGCATGGAAACGCACCGGGGCAACAGTTGCGTATCTGGTCAGCGGGCTGCTCCACAGGCCAAGAGCCGCTCTCATTGGCTATGTGTTTTGCTGAAAAATCTGAATTTTGGCAAAAGAACACGCCAGAAATCGTTGCGACCGACGTATCCGGTATTGTGATCGCCAAGGCCCGCGCTGGACGTTTTTCACAATTTGAAATTCAGCGTGGCTTGCCGATCCGTCGCATGATCCATTGGTTCGCCGCCGACGGGTCGGATTGGGTAGCCAGCCAGGAACTCCTCAATTCAATCCTCTTTCGCAAACATAACCTTGTCGGCGACCCAGCCCCGGCTGGCAAATTCGACATCATTTTGTGTCGCAATGTGCTCTTCTATCTGCCGCCTGCGCTACGAAATTATGTGTTTGAGAAGTTGGCCGCTGCCATCAGGCCTGGTGGTTTGCTCGTGCTTGGCGCGGGCGAAACAGTGATTGGACAGACCGAGGCCTTCGCGCCGAGCCAAAACTTTCGTGGTGTCTATCAGCTTACCGCCGCCGCGTCGGCACCTTCGATGATCGGCGCGTCTGCCTCGTAATTATTCCAAGAGGTTTACAGCGGTCGATAGTCGCTTCAAGCGCGTTGAATGGATATTACCCCACCGACCCTGAAAGCTGCGCCCTTCGGGTTACGCGACATTGTGGTCGTTATCGGGATGAATATCCTGTGGGGGCTGAACATCATCGCTGTGAAAGTATCGGTCGATGCCGCCTCGCCGCTCACAGCCGGCTTTCTTCGTCAGGTAATCGTGCTGATCGTTTGTGCGTCGGCATTGCGCATTGTTCCGGGGCGAATGCGAGCGCTGACAGTGCTGGGGATGCTATCGGGAGGTGCTTTTTATATTGCTGTCAATCTGTCGCTCGCTGTGTCCAACAACGTAGGCGCGCTGGCAATCGCCGGGCAATTGGGTGTGCCGTTCTCACTGCTGATGACAGTCATTATCTTCGGTGAGCGTATCCATCTCCCCCGGATTGCAGGAATCCTGCTCTCATTGGCGGGTGTTGCGCTATTGGTCTTTGATCCCGCTGCGGCAGGCGAAGGACTGGGCCTGGCATTGACGGCGCTGGCGAGCCTAATTTGGTCGATCTGCTCGATTATCCAGCGCTATCTGGTGGGCGTGCGCGTCCTGACGATTTACGCCTGGGTGGGATTTTGGGGGACACTGATCCTTGGGATTGCGGCTTGCCTGAGGGAGCCTTCGGCCATGCTTGCTATCCCGAATTTACGTGCAGGCACACTTGGCTTCATTGCGTTCTCCGCAATTGGATCGACGGTATTGGGGCAGGGATCAATGTCCTGGTTGCTGCAGCGACACTCGGTAGGGGTCGTTGCCCCACTAACACTGGCATCGCCGGTGATTTCGGTGTTTACCGCTTCTTGGTATTTCGGCACGCCGATCACGGCGATCATGTGGATTGGGGGAGCAATGGCAATGCTTGGCGTAGCAATTGTAACGATCAGAACGGCTCGCGCGGTGACCCCGGTATGACCATCGACCGTATCGGAGACATGGTAATCGTTGAATCACCGTCTCCCAATTTTGATGACCGTGCCCTGCCAGTCTCGATGATCGTGCTGCATTATACAGGGATGCAGGATGCAGCTGGCGCGATTGCACGGCTGAGTGATCCTGAGGCCAAGGTGTCAGCGCATTATCTGGTGGCAGAAGACGGCGTGATCCTGCGCATGGTGAATGAGGACAAACGCGCCTGGCACGCTGGCAAATCGCATTGGCGCACGATCGAGGATATCAACAGCGTCAGCATCGGGATTGAGATCGTCAATCCGGGTCACGAATTTGGCTATCGCCCGTTTCCGGACCTACAGATTGAGTCCGTGATCGGTCTGGTTGCCTCGATCAAGGATCGGTATCAGATCACACGCGGCAATATTGTGGGCCATTCCGACATTGCGCCATCCCGCAAGCGCGACCCCGGCGAGCTTTTTCCGTGGGGGATGCTTGCCCGACTGCGCCTTGCCTTGCCGCGCCCAACCAAGAATTTGATGGACCCGAATTGGACCGAGGGCGGCTTCCTGCTTGCGCTAGAACGGTTCGGCTATGAGGTGGCGGAACCGATGGCCGCCATCATGGCGTTCCAGCGCCGGTTCCGCCCCGAACTGATTGACGGAGAGATTGACGCAGAATGCCGGATGATCCTGCTCGCGCTGCTGTTGCCAAAGCCGCAAGGGGACGACTAAGGCTGCTGGACCAGAGGGTCGGGCGGCCGCGGGTGCGATTTTCGCGCGCGAGGAAAGTCCGGGCTCCACGGAAACGACGGTGCCGGATAATGTCCGGCGGGGGTGACCCCAGGGAAAGTGCCACAGAGAGCAGACCGCCGATGCTTCCTTCGGGAAGACAGGCAAGGGTGAAAGGGTGCGGTAAGAGCGCACCGCGCGACTGGTAACAGAAGCGGCACGGCAAACCCCACCGGGAGCAAGACCGAATAGGGGCGGCACGAGGTTTCGGCCTCAGGGCATCGTTCCGGCCCGCCGCCCGGGTTGGTTGCTTGAGCCTGTATGCAAATACAGGTCTAGAGGAATGGTCGCCCATCCCCGGCTTCGGGGTGGACAGAACCCGGCTTACAGACCCTCTGGTAATTTATTGACTGGTTCTAAATGCGGCATGGCGTTCCCATGGCAAGCTGCCTAAATGATGATGGATATGACACGTTCTACTCGATCGGTTGACTGGGGATTCCCGCGCTGGCGCGGCTACGGCGCCGGGCGTGAGGCGACGCAGGTGCGGCTTTGTGACCGTCATGGCTGTGCAGAACCCGGCAATTGTCCCGCGCCGAAATCCCCCAATAGCCCCGAGCGATGGTATTTTTGCGAGCCGCATGCCGGCGAATATAATCGCGGCTGGAATTATTTTGAGGGGCTGACCGCCGAGGAAGCGGCCGCGCGGCAAGCCGAAGAGGCGCGCGACACCAGCGGTTATACCGAGGCGAAACATTATGGCTGGGCAGGGCCGGGCGACGGCAGCCGTTCCCGCGACGAGATGCGTGCGCTGGATGTGCTCGAACTGGAAGCCGACGCTGATTTTGAGGCGGTAAGGTTGGCATGGCGGCGGCTCGCAAAGTCATGCCATCCCGATGTGCGACCCGGCGATGCCGATGCGGCAGCACGCTTTCAGGCGGTTCAGGCGGCTTACGACGTCTTGCGCGTCGCTGAAGATAACCGCCAGTGGCGACCGCAATAAAGGCGTTCGTCAAATCAGACTGGTTGACGGCTTTGCTGGTTTGTTCGCGATGCTCCAAACGATTGGGCGGAGGATTTGGCAAGTCGGGCAAAAAGTCATTGGCAAAGGCATTGCGCAAACATTGGGAGCTTACGCGTTTCCGAAAGGCGAGGCTGGGCGTTGTTGAGGTCAAATGTCTTGGCATATGCCCACGCGGTGCGGTGACGCTTGTCGATACGCGGCAGCCGGAGCGCTGGCGTCTGATCGCTGCGGGGGCCGATCTTGCGGTGTTGATTGAGGAGCTTGGGCTTGGGTCCGATCAGCCCGCAACGTAACGTTCGGCCGTCGTCCTGATCAGCGAAATCATGTTGGGTATCCCTTGCGTCCGGTTGGAACTGAGCTGATTTTTCAGGTCAAACGGGGCGAGCGCCTCAGCGATGTCGGTCGCCACGATCGCGGCTGGTAATCCATCCTGAACAGTCAGGAGGACGAGCGCGATAATCCCTTTGGTAATCGCGGCATTACTGTCGGCCATAAAATGGAGCGCGCCATTCTCGTGGCGCGTTGGGTAAACCCATACCGAGGCGGAGCAACCCCGCACCAGGGTCAGATCAGTCTTCAACGCGTCCGGCATTGGCGCAAGCGCCTTGCCGAGATCAATCAACAATCGATACCGGTCATCGGCATCCAGAAATTCATATTCGTCGCGGATATCGGCAAGGCTGTTCATGCCAGCCCCGCTAGCAGGGGTGGACGTTAAAGGTCCACCCCGGCGGCAATTGCCTCAAGCTTGCGAAGTCGTTCTTTCAGGTCCGCAATTTCAATCCGCGCGCTGGCGTTGGGCAAGCTGGCTTGCTGGTGCTCGCCGTGTCGGGCGATTTCCTGCTGCTTAAGCGCCAGCCAGCCCCGCCATCCGGCGAGTGCTGCAAAAGTGATCATGCCAAGGCCGGCCAAGCCCGTTGCGGCCAGCATCAGATACAATGTCGGCTCAACCATAACCTTGCCTCCTTCTAGCTGCGGTCGCGTAGCTTCTCGATCTCACGATCGAGCATCACGCTGCTGTTGGTGTCCGTCGCCAACCGTTCGAGCACGGCGATGCGTTCTTTCAAGTCGCGAACTTCGCTGCGCATCCGCAGATTGTCTGCGTCTGTTTGGGGGGACGCGATGCCCTTCGCCCGGATCCGTTCGCGCAAAAGCCTACCTACCGTGGTGACCACAACGATCGCCACCACCATTTCGAACACGCCCATTTACCTGCTCCCATATTTCTTGTTTTAGTTGAGTGGTGCGTCGCGCAGCCGTTCAATTTCATCCGCGACGTCGATGCCGCGGTCTGTAACGATCCGTTCGAGCACCCTTACGCGTTCTTCGATCCGCCCGGTGTTTGCGGCATATTGCGCAGCGCGTTCAGCGATCGTCTTCGCTCCGATCTCCAGCTTGCGCTCGCGGTGCGCGAACCAGGGCTTGACGAAGTGGCTGCCGATCACGGCGACCAGGCCAATGCTGATCGCTAATATGGGTATAATGAGGAAAACATAGGGCGCCATGATCTGCTCCTTAATTCGCTTTGCCGCGCAGCAGCTCAATTTCGCGATCTAGACTGTGGCTGCTGTCGGTGACGATACGTTCGACATTGCCAAGCCGGTCCTTGACTGATCCCAGTTCGGCGCGCAGCTGCGCATTCTCCTGGCTGAGCAGCTTGATACGCTCGATCGATTCAAGGTCCTTCTTGGGGTAAAGCGCCTGGCCCCATTGGCCATCAAGCGGATAACCATTGCGGATGCGCATCCAGGTTGTCAGCACCCAGCCGACCATCCCAGCGACCCCGACTATCGCCACCATTGGGGCGATGGTTTGAAAGAAAGCGATTTTTTCCACGTTCGTTATCCTTATCGCAGCGCATCAATGGCGCGGGCGGTGCGCTCAGCTGGATCGGTGGCGATCCGTTCGAGAACCGCGATCCTTTCCTCCAGTCGGCTGACCTGACCGGTGAGCCGATTATTCTCGGTTGATAGCAGTTCGATCTTCCGGTCCGCCAAGGGTTCGGATTTGGTGACCGGCTGGCCGCCCCATTCGCCGTCCACCGGATAGCCGTGCTTCGCGCGGATCCAAGTGGTGATGACCCAGCCGATGGTGCTCATCGCGATGATCGAAAGGACAAATCC
The DNA here is from genome assembly GCA_038316685.1 of Sphingomonadales bacterium. GTDB lineage: Bacteria > Pseudomonadota > Alphaproteobacteria > Sphingomonadales > Sphingomonadaceae > Sphingomonas. The sequence continues at coordinate 2,589 of JBBQAU010000074.1, read as the reverse complement.
CGGTCCAGCCCAACTCATGTAACTTCCTCCCTATTGACGGCTCAAACGCTTAGCGCAGGCTTTCGATTTCATCTGCCAGGCGCGTGTTGCGGCTGGTGTAGGCCAGTTCGATATCAGCAAGCCGACGATCAATGTCGCGGAACTTGGAGCGGACATCGCGGGTGCTGCGCGCGGGATTGGACCGAACGCCCTGCCAGAACTTGGCATCATCAGGCGTTTCGTAAAGCCCTGCCGGTTTGTTGTCGGCCAACCATGCGAGCATCCAATAGGCGATCAGCGTCCAGGGGAAGCCACCCGCCAGCGTTAGAATGACGGTGCCAACGCGGACCCAGATCACCTCGACCCCGGTGTAATCAGCAATTCCCGCACAAACGCCCAGCCATTTGCCATTGGTCTTGTCGAGATAGAATTTGGTGCGACGAGCACTCATGTTCAGTTCCTCCTCGTGATTTCGTAATCGAGCGCTTCCGTTTCGCGGCTGCCGCCCAGTTTCCATTCGGGATGATCAGCGGCGATGATCCGCTCGATCGTGTTGAGACGGTCTTCCATCCGACGGGCGGTATAATGCATCTCGTCGAGCAGTTTTTCGTCTTCACCCGTTAGGGATGCAGTCTTCTTCCACTGAGTGATGTAGTGGAGGATGATCCAGGGCAGCCCGATAAAGAGCGTGCCAAAGAGCATCACCGGGACCATTATGTCTTCCATTTCAATTTTCCCGGTTCACGCGCGCCTTGAGCGCTGCAAGATCGGCCTCGATCTTCTCGCTTGAGCGCAGCTCGGCGATTTCTTCCTCAAGCGACTTCGGCGGCGCACCAAGGCTGAGCGCGTCGGCACGACCTTCGGCGAAATCAACGCGGCGCTCCATCAGTTCAAAACGCGAGAAAGCGTCCTCCACCTTGGGGCCGGCATACATCTCGCGCATTTTCACGCGATTATGCGCCGATTCGAGCCGGGTCATGATCGAGTTCTGCCGCGTCCGCGCCTCGCGCAGCTTGTTCTGCAGCTTGGTAATGTCTTCCTCAGCAGCCCGGAGCGTATCGTCAAGCACGGTAATTTCCGCACTCAGCTGATCGCTCATGTCGGCGGCCTTCTGACGCTCAACCAAGGCCGCCTTGGCGAGATCTTCACGATCCTTGGACAAGGCGAGCTCAGCCTTTTCGGTCCAGTTCTCCTGAAGCTTGTCCAGCTTGCCGATATGGCGACGCATTTCCTTTTGATCCGCGATCGTACGTGCGGCGGATGCGCGCACCTCGACCAGTGTTTCCTCCATTTCAAGGATGATCATGCGGATCATCTTGGCGGGGTCTTCAGCCTTGTCGAGCAAGTCAGTGACGTTCGCGGCGATGATGTCTCGGGTTCGGGAAAAAATGCCCATCTGGATACTCCTGATTGGTGAACTGGGGCCGGGGCGGTAGGGGCGCACCGCCCCGGCAGTCTTGCCGCCCATTGGGGACTTAGGCGACAAGAGAAGCAAGTGCAGACTGTGCTTGGCCCGACTGAACCACAGCTGGAGCGATTGCGCTGAGCACAAAAGTGGTGCTGACGACGAGGGCAAAGGCCATTGCGGCGACGGTGCTGGCGATGCTGCTGTTCTGATAACGATTGTTCATTTTGGGTCTCCCTTCGAATTCTTGTCATTGCGACGCTGCCCTGTTCGGCAGATACCAACAGCTTCGCATAAAGCGTGCCAGTTTTTAAAACCGCCGTTTTCCGCCATTTCTGAACAAGGGCTGTCAGTTCCGTTCATTTATCTCTTGCGAAAGATTGGGAAAATACGCCAATAATCGGGAATGGACAGAGTAACACAGGTGATTGGTCAGTCAGGCGCGTTTCTGGACGTGCTGGAGCGGGCAAGCCGGGCAGCAGCGCTGGACCGCCCGGTGCTGGTCATTGGCGAACGCGGGACAGGCAAGGAACTGGTGGCCGAACGGCTGCACAGGCTGTCACCGCGCTGGGACCAGCCGCTCGTCATCATGAATTGCGCGGCGCTTCCCGAAACGCTGATTGAGGCCGAATTGTTCGGGCACGAGGCGGGTGCTTTTACCGGCGCGACCAAGGTGCGGGCAGGGCGCTTTGAGGAGGCGCATCGCGGCACACTGTTTCTTGACGAGCTGGGCACGCTGTCAATGGCGGCGCAGGACCGGCTGTTGCGCGCGGTTGAATATGGTGAGGTAACGCGGATCGGATCGTCTCGTCCCTTGCGCGTTGATGTCCGGATTGTCGCTGCGACCAATGAACATCTCCCGGCCAAGGTGGAGAGAAATCAGTTTCGCGCCGATTTGCTTGATCGGTTGTCTTTTGAGGTGGTGACGCTGCCGCCACTTCGGGCGCGGGTTGGCGATGTGTTGGTGCTGGCGGAGCATTTCGGGCGGCGGATGGCATCGGAACTTGGATGGGTTGATTGGCCGGGGTTTTCGCCGGAGGCTGTCGATACGCTGATTTGCTATGCTTGGCCGGGCAATGTCCGTGAACTCCGCAACGTCATCGAGCGCGCGGTATATCGCTGGGAGCGGGATGGGCCGATTGACGAAATTCAGTTTGACCCATTTCACTCGCCTTATGCGCCGCAAAGCCCACCACCTCGCGCTT
>JBBQAU010000073.1:0-10298 GCA_038316685.1 Sphingomonadales bacterium | reverse complement strand
TTTGGCGGGCAGACGCACAGCCAAAGCCCCGAGGGGATTTTTACGCATATTTCGGGCGTAAAGACCGTCATTCCCTCAACGCCTTATGACGCCAAGGGGCTGCTGATCGCAGCGATTGAGGATAATGATCCGACGATCTTCTTTGAACCCAAGCGGATTTATAATGGCCCGTTCGACGGCCAATGGGACAAGCCAACACAGAACTGGTCGCAGCATCCAGCGGGCGAAGTGCCGACCGGCTATTACAAGATTGCACTTGGCACTGCGAATATCGTGCGAACGGGCGAAGCGCTGACGATGCTTGCCTATGGCACGATGGTGCATGTCTGCATGGCGGTGATTGCCGAGGCGGGGATTGACGCCGAAATCATTGATCTGCGCACGCTCGTCCCGCTCGATATCGAAACCATTGAAGCGTCAGTAAAGAAAACCGGGCGCTGCATGATCGTGCATGAGGCGACGCGGACCAGCGGCTTTGGCGCAGAACTGTCGGCGCTGGTGCAAGAACGCTGCTTCTATCACCTTGAGGCACCGATTGAGCGCGTCACTGGCTTTGACACGCCCTATCCGCACAGCCTGGAATGGGCGTATTTTCCTGGCCCCGTCCGGATTGGCGAGGCGCTCAAAAAAATCATGAAGGACGTATAATGGCCCGCTTCACCTTCAAGCTCCCCGATATTGGCGAAGGCATCTCCGAGGCTGAAATCGTCGCCTGGCATGTCGCGGTGGGCGACCGGATCGAGGAAGATCAGCAGATCGCCGACATGATGACCGACAAGGCAACCGTCGAAATGGAATCGCCGGTATCTGGGATTGTCGTTGAGCTGGCGGGCGAGGTTGGCGATCAGGTGTCGATTGGCGCAGCGCTCGTGGTGATCGAGACGGATGTCGATGCGGCGGCTCAGGAAGCACCTACCACGCCCGAAACGGCGGCACCGGCAAAGGCGGCGGAGCAATATGGCGCGGAAAATCCGGGGGTAATCGGCAGCTCTGCCCCGCTCCCGCTGGCGGGAGGGGCTGAGGGTGCACCTGCCCCCAACCGCGAAGCGCCTGCTGTCTTGCACGGCTCTCCGCCGCCACCCCCATCCCCTCCCGCCAGCGGGAGCGGGGCAGACAAAGCCCTTGCCTCGCCCGCCGTTCGCGCCCGCGCCCTTGACCTTGGCATTGATCTGGCTGCGGTGAAAACCGACGGCGACCGCGTCCGGCATGCCGATCTTGATACCTATCTGCGCTACGGTAGTGGTGAGGGCTATCACGCGCCGCACGCCAGACGCGCCCGGGCCGATCTACCCATCAAGGTCATTGGTATGCGCCGCCGCATTGCCGATAATATGCAGGCGGCCAAGCGCAACATCCCGCATTTCACCTATGTCGAAGAGATTGATGTGACCGCGCTGGAGGCGATGCGCGCAGACCTGAACGACCATCGCGGCGGCAGGCCAAAGCTGACGATGCTGCCGCTGATGATCGTTGCGATCTGCAAGGCCATCCCTGAATTCCCGATGATGAATGCGCGCTATGATGATGAGGCGGGGATCGTAACGCGGCACGGCGCGGTCCATCTCGGCATGGCAACGCAGACTGAAGCCGGACTGATGGTGCCGGTGATCCGAAATGCGCAAGACCGCAATGTCTGGCAACTCGCCACCGAAATCACGCGGCTGGCAGAAGCTGCACGGACCGGCAAGGCGACGAGTGCCGAGCTGTCTGGATCAACGTTGACGATCACCTCGCTTGGACCGCTGGGCGGGATTGCGACGACGCCCGTCATCAACCGGCCCGAAGTTGCGATCATCGGCCCGAACAAGATTGTCGAACGCCCGATGTTTCACGGGGACGAGATCGTCCGTGCCAAGCTGATGAACCTGTCAATCAGCTGCGATCACCGCGTCGTTGACGGCTGGGACGCAGCGAGCTTTGTCCAACTGCTCAAGAAATATTTGGAAACGCCGGTGCTGTTGTTCGCCGACTGAAAACCGTCATGATCACGGTTTAAGAGGCAAAAGATGCGGTGTGATGTCCTCCAGATGATCAGCCTCGCGGGTGACGCGGCAAGTGCCAATGATGACCGCGTCGGCGCGAGCGATGCGATCGCCTGGGTGATTGACGGGGCGACCGATCTCGGCGAGCCAGGGCTGCTTGGCATCCGCGGCGGGGCCGCATGGATTGCAATGGAGGCCAACGCAGCCTTTGCGGCGGCTGGAGATGCCTCGGTCCGTTCGATCTGCAATGGCGCGGCGGCGCGCAGCAGACAAAATTGAGACGGCGATGATCGCGGCGTCACCTGGCGACGAGGTGTTGTTGATGACCGATGGATTTGCCGCGCTCGTCGATGGCTATAGCGCGCTTGATGATCCCGGGATGATCGCCGCTATGCGCCGCAAGAGGCTGGGCAGCGTCGCAGCTGAATTGCGCGCCATTGAGGCCGGGGATGCCGAGTGCACACGCTTCCCCCGCTTCAAACAATCCGATGATGCGACAGCGGTCTGGCTGCGGATCGTCGAATAGGTCTCGCAGTTCGGACAGGCAGTTCTTCTCCATTCTATAACCGTTTGCTAGGGTGACAACGAACTCCTGATGCAAGCGAGAATAGCAGTGCGCAAGGACGTAGAATTCACCAACGCTGCGGGACTCAAACTCGTTGGCAGGCTGGAAATGCCGCCAGGACGGGTGCGAGCCGTTGCATTGTTTGCGCACTGCTTCACCTGCACCGCCAACAGCCATGGCGCGCGCCGCGTCAGCCTGGCGCTGGCCGAGCATGGCATCGCGACGCTCGCGTTTGATTTTACCGGGCTGGGCAAGAGCGAAGGCAATTTTGCTGATAGCCATTTTGCCGCCAATGTCAGCGATCTGGTGAGTGCGGCCGGCTATCTGCGCGAGACGATTGGTGCGCCGGCGATATTGGTCGGCCATTCGTTGGGGGGAGCCGCCGTGATCGCCGCCGCCGCCCACATCCCTGAATCAACCGCTGTCGTGACCATTGGCGCGCCTTTTGATCCGGCGCATGTCCTCCACCAATTGGGTGATCAGGTCGCCGCTGTCCGTGCTGCGGGGCAGGCCCTGGTCACGATTGGCGGTCGTCCGTTTGAGGTATCGAGTGCATTTCTTGATGCGGTGGCGGGGCAGGATCAGGCCGGACGGTTGGCCAATTTGAAGCGCGCGCTGCTCGTGCTGCATGCTCCGCGTGACGCGACGGTTGGGATCGAGAACGCAGCCGAGATTTTTACCGCTGCCAAACATCCCAAAAGCTTTGTCTCGCTTGACGGGGCGGATCATCTGCTGACCTTTGCGACGCCAGCCGCCTATGCCGCCGCAATCATCGCCGCCTGGGTTGAACCCTATCTGCCCGTCACGACGCCCGTTGATGCGCCAGCCGAAGGACAGGTGCGCGTCGTCACAACCGGTGCGAAATTCACCTCGATCGTGGATGCATCGGGGCACAGCTTTTTGGCGGATGAGCCGTCCAGCGTTGGTGGCGCTGATCTGGGGCCGACACCGTATGATCTGCTGCTGTCCGCGCTTGGCACCTGCACCGCGATGACGATCAAGCTTGTTGCGGACCGCAAAAACATCCCGCTAACCAGCGTCGCAGTCAATCTCCGGCATGACCGCTGCCATGCCGAGGATTGCCTCGCCACTGGCGAAGGAAGGGGCAAGATCGAGGTGCTGTCGCTCGACATCACGGTGACCGGCGACCTGACCGAGGCGCAGCGATCCCGGCTGCTGGTAATTGCCGACAAATGCCCGATCCACCGCACGCTCGAATCGCACCCAGTCATCAAGACCCGGCTGGTTTGAGCGGCCACCCGGCTATCTCTCCGCGCGCTCGGTAAAGTCGAAGCGGATACGCACCCAAGCGCCGAGAATCGGTTGACCACCTTTTCGCGGTGCCCGGACGCGGAATTGCCAAGCGGCCTCACGCATGCCGCGCGCCAACCCGGTGCCGGGCGGATCATCGCCTAGCACGACGCAGTCCTCTACCTTGAAGCGGGGTGCCGTCTTGCAGGCGATCATCGCAGAGCCGACACGAAAGCCCTTGGGGAGATAGAAGGTCAGTTCCGCTCGCGTTGGTTCCCGATACCATTCGGCGTTGAACAGCGGTTCGCCATTTGGCCCCCGACCAATCGCGACGCTATCGCCCGATGTATCTCCGCCGCCACCGCCGTCAGGCGCATCGGTGCTGGCCGCTGCGCTTTCGGCAGGTTTGGATGGCAGCTTGGCGATGTCTGCCTTGGCAAATTCATCTTTGGTCAGGATGATCATCTTGGGCGAATTGGGATTAATGATCGGCGGCGGCAAAGGCGGCGGGGGCGGCGCTAGTTTGGTAACGGTGCGCGTATCCTGCTTTGTGGGTGGCGCCTTGGCGGCTGCTTTCTTTTCGCGCGGGGGGGCGAGTTGAAAGGTCTTGGGAATATTATCGCCCTTGGGTGTCCCGGACTCCTTGGGGCCAAGCGTCAGCAGCAGCAGAACGATCAGAATTTCGATAGCCAGCGCGAACAAGACGCCCGCCAGCCGTCGCCGCAGCAGGGCACGACGCTGATCGGGAACATCGTCGTGATAGGCGCGGCGCATTGCTTGCTCGCCTAATGAGCAGGGCTTCCGGCGGCAATGGCTGAATCACCAATCGCGCGACGGCACCACCTAAATCTCATACAATCTCAAACAATCTCAAACAATCCTGCCGCCCCCATCCCGCCCGCAGTGCACATCGACACCACGACATAACGCACCCCGCGCCGCCGACCCTCGATGAGCGCATGACCGACGAGCCGCGAGCCCGTCATGCCAAAGGGATGGCCAACCGCAATCGCGCCGCCATTGACGTTGTAGCATTCCGGATTGATGCCGAGATAATCGCGGCAATACAGGCACTGGCTGGCAAACGCCTCGTTCAATTCCCAAAGACCGATATCGGCGACCGACAATCCGGCGCGCTCGAGCAGTTTGGGAATGGCAAAAATGGGGCCAATACCCATTTCATCCGGCGCGCAGCCCGCCGACTGAAAGCCGCGATAGATGCCGAGAATTTCTTTGCCTTCCGAAATGGCCGTTGCGCGGTCCATCAGTATCTGCGCGCTTGCCCCATCGGACAGCTGGCTGGCGTTACCCGCCGTAATACTAGTACCTGGCCCGGTAAATTGCCCGCCGGGCCAAACTGTCTTGAGGGCACTTAATCCCTCCGGCGTTGTCCCGGCGCGAATGCCCTCATCTTGCGCGATCGTCACGGTTTCGGTGCCGGTCTTGTTGCCTTCCTTGTCGAACAGTGATTTTTCTACCGTGATCGGGGCGATTTCGTCCAAAAACGCACCCGTCTCCAGTCCGCGTGCGGCGCGTTGCTGGCTCATCGCGCCGTAAGCATCTTGTGCCTCGCGGGTGATGCCATACCGCTCGGCGACGATCTCGGCGGTTTCGATCATCGGGATGTAGGCGGCGGGTTCGGCTGCGATCACCGACTTGTTGAGATAACGGGGCGCATCCTTCGTCACCGTCAGACTGATCGATTCCATGCCACCTGCAAGCACCACATCAGCCTCGTCGCAAATGATCGTCCGAGCGGCGAGCGCGACCGCCGTCAGCCCGGAGCCGCATTTGCGATCAAGCGTGAAGGCGGGCACGGATTGCGGCAGATTTCCCGCAAAAATCGCCATCCGCCCGGCATTGCCGCCTTGCGTTCCCCAGTGATTGCCGACGCCCCAAAAAACTTCGTCGATCCGCGCCGGATCAATCCCCGCCCGTTCGACCGCCGCGTGCATAACATGCGCAGCAAGGATCGGCGCTTCGGTTGCGTTGAAGGCACCGCGATAGGCCTTGCCAATCGCAGTCCGGGCGGTGGCGATGATCGCTGCTTCACGCATCTTGGCTCTCCTGGTCGAGGTGGTTGGTTGGTTGGTTGGTTGGTTGTGCAGCCTCGCTTTCGCCCAACGCAACGGCTTCGACAAGTCTCCTCCTGACCCGCTAGGGTGTGGGTGTAACCAACGGATGCCGCAACGCGTATGGGCTTATCAGGAACGCAGACACGCCATAGCGAGGCGCAGCTCAAGGCCTGGATGGTCCGTGGCCTGGATGGTGACGGTGCGGCCCAGAATGCCCTGCTCAGCGCGCTCGCCCCGTTAATGCGCGGTTTTTTTGCCCGCCGGATGCGCGGTGCGGGTGATGATGTTGAGGATCTGGTGCAGGAAACGTTGATCGCCATTCACACGCGGCGCGCAAGCTATGACCGCAATCGGCCCTTCACCGCCTGGGCCTATGCGGTGGCGCGTTATAAAATGATCGATCATTTTCGTCGCAGCCGCAACCATGTGCCGTTTGAGGATCTCGAAGAAATTCTGGTCGCAGAAGGATTTCAGGACGCGGCATCCGCCAAGATGGATGTCAATGTGTTGCTTGGGGGCATCTCCCCCAAACAGGCGCGTGCGATCCGCCAGACCAGGATTGACGGTCTAAGTATCGCCGAAGCCGCCGAAAGCGCGGGTATCAGTGAGGCTGATGTCAAGGTTTCGGTGCATCGCGGGCTGAAGGCGCTTGCGGAAAAGTTGAAGGGCAAATGATGCAAACCAATGATCTGATCGCGGCGCTCGCCGCCGACACCCGCCGCATCTCCCCGCGTGCTGCCCAGCAGCGGCTCGTTGTGGGGCTGGGGCTGGGCATGGCGACGGCGGCTGCGCTGACGATCGGCAGCTTTGGCATGCGCCCGGACTTACCCGGCGCGCTGACATCGACGCAGCTGTGGATGAAGGCGGCCTATACCGCCTCGCTCGCAGTGATCGCGGTGCTTGCAATGTTGCATGTCGCACGGCCTGATGCGGGGCCAACCCGGCTGTCCTGGTTATTGCTGATCCCGGTCGCGCTGCTCGCGTCAATGTCCGCGATGGAATTGATGACCACCCCGGGCGAGATGTGGATGCCAATGTGGCTTGGCGGCAGCTGGCGGCAATGTTCAATCCGGGTTGTTTTCCTCGCGGTGCCGATCTTTGCCGCACTGATCTGGTCCTTCCGCCAATTTGCGCCGACCAATTTGCGGCGCGCCGGGGCGGCAGCGGGCCTTGCGGCGGGGGCGTGTTCGGCCACGGTCTATGGCCTGCACTGCGGGGAAGTATCAGCCACCTTCGTGCTCACCTGGTATAGCCTCGGCATTGTTGCCGCGACGGGAATAGGCGCGCTCATCGGACCACGGTTGCTGCGTTGGTAAGATAATCTGATACGGAATAATTCGGGGCCGTGTAACCTTCCCCGTTGATCGCGCGAATTCCAGGACATGAAGCAGCCACGTGGCGGCTTCAACTTTACGCCCCAGGAGTTTCGCATGCGTCATCTTCTTGTTGCCTCAACAGCTCTTGTCCTTGCTGCCTGTTCAGGCGCAACTGCTTCCCCTTCAGCACCTTCGGGCGGTGGTGCGAGCCAGAACATTGCGCTGGGCGACGCGGCCCACCCCACGGTTATTGAACTCTATCAAAGCCAAGGGTGTTCGTCATGCCCGCCCGCAGACGCCGTCGTCAACCGGATCGCTGACCGCAAAGACGTGATCGCGCTGTCATTCGCCGTTACCTACTGGGATGATCTGGGCTGGAAGGATAGCTTTGGCAGCCCCGCCTTTACCGCACGGCAATGGGACTATGCCGATGCTGCCGGGCGCGGCAACGTTGCGACGCCGCAAGTCATCGTAAACGGCAAGGAGCCTGTGCTTGGCAGCCGGGAAGGTGAACTGAACGCCGCGATTGCCCGGAACGCAGTTAAGGATGGACCCGAGATCACCCCCAATGGCGGCGCTGTAACGATTGGTGCCGGCAAGGGCCAGGCCACCGTCTGGGCTGTGCGTTATGATCCGCGCACCATCAACGTGTCGATTAACGCAGGCGAAAATGGTGGTCGCACTATCCCCCACCGGAACGTCGTTCGCCAGCTCGTCCGCATCGGCGAGTGGCAGGGCAAGCAGGCCAGCTTCGCGCTGCCCGCCGCCAACCAATCCGGCCTGAAAACCGCGATCCTTGTTCAGCATGGCAAAGGTGGGCCAATCCTGGCCGCCCGAAACATCTGATCCGGTAACTGCGCCCCCGATTGGTCCCCCTGACGGGGGCGCAGGACCAAGTCACCGCAACCGCCCAAGCCTTACCACTGCCGCATCAAGCGCCTGCAGAAAACGCGAGCGATCCGCTTTTGAAAAAGGTGCAGGGCCGCCAATCACGTCACCTCCGGCCCGCAGATCGGCCATGATCGCCCGCGTCGCAACTGCGGAGCCGATCGAGCTTGCCGTAAAGAGCTTGCCGGTCGGTGCGATCACCGTTGCACCTGCTTTTATACAACGCTCCGCCAACAAAATGTCAGCCGTAATCACGATGCGTTGCGCATCCGCCCGCTCCGCGATCCAATCATCGGCGGCATCAAAACCGTCGCTCACCACGACGCGTTCGACCAGCGGATCGATTAGCACCCGAAACGGGCTGTTGCTGACAATTGAAACCTGCACTTGGTGGCGCAGCGCCACCCGGTAAATCTCGTCCTTGACCGGGCAAGCATCGGCATCAACCAATATCTGCATTGATTAGCGTCAGCGCGGACGATGCGGCGGTTTGGGACGGCCACCTGCCGCTCCACCCGGCCGTGCGCCCGGAGGGCCACCCGGCCGTGCGCCGGGAGGTCCACCGGGACGTCCACCCGAGGGCTTGGCCGCAAAGCGCTTTACCGGCGGGCCGCCGCGCTTGTGCCGGTCATTCCCGCCCTCGGCGACAGGGCCGGTTGCCGATGCCTCAATCTCAACGCCGCCATCATCCTCACTGCCGCCTGCGGTGCGTTTCAGCGAATCCTTGAACTTGGCCGCGGCGGCACGAGGAATCTGAAAGAAGGTTTCGTTCGCGCCAATCCGGATCGCGCCAATTTCATTCTTGGTGATGTGCCCGCGTCGGCAAATCAGCGGCAACAACCAGCGCGGATCGGCATTCTGGCGGCGACCAATGCCCATCTTGAACCAAACGGTGTCCTCAAAGCCCGCGCGGTGGCCGTCGGCGCTGCCCAGTGGTTGCTTGGAGCGGTCGATCAATTCTTCAGGCGCCGGCATTTTGGCGCGGAATGCGCGCACCAATGCTGCCGCAATTTCTTCAGGGGATTTCTCGGTCAGCAGGCGCTGCGCCAGCTCGCGGTCGTCATCGTCAATCTCTACTGGCTCGAGCAATTGCGTGATCAGCCGCTCACGATCATTCTTGCGGATATCATCGCTTGATGGCGGGTTGATCCAATCCGCCTCGATTTTGGCATTGCGTAACATCGATTCGATCATGCGGCGACGCGGATACGGGACGATCAGGATCGCGGTGCCCTTTTTGCCCGCGCGCCCGGTCCGTCCCGAACGATGCTGCAACGCCTCGGCATCACGCGGAAGCTCGACATGGATGACGAGGGACAAGGTCGGCAAATCAATCCCGCGGGCGGCAACGTCAGTTGCGACGCACACCCGTGCGCGCTGATCGCGCAGCGCCTGGAGGGCGGCGTTACGCTCATTCTGGCTATGCTCACCCGACAAGGCGACCGCGCCAAAACCGCGCTCGTTCAGCCCGGCATGCAAGTGCCGCACGTTGTCACGTGTCGCGCAGAACAGCATCGCCGTTTCCGCCTCGTGAAAACGTAGCAGATTGACGACGACATTTTCGATATCGGCAGGAGCCACGGTAACTGCCTGATAGCTGATATCGCCATGTCCGCGATCCTCACCCACCGTCGAGATACGCAGCGCGTCGCGCTGATACCGCTTGGCGAGCGCCACAATCGGCTTGGGCATTGTTGCTGAAAACAGCATCGTGCGGCGCTCATTGGGGGTGGCATCAAGAATCTGCTCGAGATCTTCGCGAAAACCCATGTCGAGCATCTCGTCAGCCTCATCGAGCACGACAACTTTCAGCGCGCGCAGATCAAGCGAGCCACGCTCGAGATGATCGCGCAACCGGCCCGGCGTGCCAACCACGATGTGCGCACCCTGGCTCAGGCTGCGGCGTTCCTTGGCTGCATCCATGCCACCAACGCAGGTTGCAATCCGCGCGCCGAGCTTGCCATAAAGCCACATCAGTTCACGGCTGACCTGCAACGCGAGCTCACGCGTCGGCGCGACAACCAGCGCCAATGGTTCACGGATAAAGGGCAGCGCGCCTTTATCATCAAGCACTTCTGTTGCCATTGCGAGCCCGAACGCAACGGTTTTGCCCGAGCCGGTCTGCGCCGAGACAATCAAATCACGCCCCGTCGCTTCTGGTTCAAGCACGGCGGCCTGAACGGGGGTGGGGGCGGCATAACCACGCGAGGCGAGCGCTTCC
>JBBQAU010000072.1:0-10397 GCA_038316685.1 Sphingomonadales bacterium | reverse complement strand
CTGCTTTCAGCCGCGGCAAATCACCACCCGGATCGACAAAGGCCCCCAGCATCGTCTGTGTGCACCAAAACAGCGTGCAGTTTTGCTGTAATGGCGTGACCGGCACGATTGTGGCGCGAAGCGGGGGATTCGACATGGCGCATGCGATAAACCGCGCCCGAAGATCAGGCAAGCGCCGGACAAAACCACAGCAAGGCTTGCCGCGCAGCCATCGCGAGGGCATTTGGCTGCGGGCCGATGCTTGATTTGTCCGCCCCTTTTGTTCTGCTTGACGATGCCCGCAAGGGCGGCGTTCCGGCACGGCTGTATCAGGCGCCCGTCAGAATCATCGAAGCGAGGATGATCTCAGCGGTCTTGCCCGCGCTGGCAGATATCCAGGCGGCTTCGGCGCACGGTCTGCATGCGGTTGGTTATCTTTCCTATGAGGCGGCAGCCGCGTTTGAGCCAGTGCTCGAGCCGCCCAAGCCATCATCGACACCGCTATTGTGGTTCGGGCTGTTTGAGGCCTTTGATATAATCGCGTGCGAAGATGTCGCACAGCTGCTGCCTGACCCGGCAGGTGCATGGATTGGCGCGCCGCTCCCTGCCATCGACCAGACCGACTATGAAGCGCGGCTGCAGCAAATCCTGGCGTTGGTCGAAGCGGGCGACCTTTATCAGGCCAACCTGACCTTTCCGGCAAAGGTGCGCTTCGAGGGTGATCCGCTCGCGGTTTATGCCCAACTTCGTGCCCGGTCGCGCGCCGGATTTGGCGCGGTGGTGCATAGCGGTTCCCAAACGATTCTATCCTTTTCGCCAGAGCTGTTTTTTGCGTTGGAGGCAGGCCGTCTTACCTGCAAGCCGATGAAGGGCACTGCGCGGCGGGGGGATACGCCGCAGGCCGATCAGGCGGCGATCGCAGCACTTGTTGAGGACCCCAAACAGCGCGCCGAAAATCTGATGATCGTTGATTTGACTCGCAACGATCTGTCGCGCGTTGCGCAGCCCGGCAGTGTCGCCGTGCCGCGCCTGTTCGAAATCGAAACTTACCCGACCATCCATCAAATGGTATCAACCGTGACGGCGCGTATCGCGGAGGGCAAGGATGCGATCAACGTTATTCAGGCCTTGTTCCCCTGCGGATCCATCACGGGCGCACCCAAGATTCGCGCGATTGAAACGCTGGCGCAGATAGAAGCTGCACCGCGCGGCATTTATACCGGCGCCATCGGGCGGATCGATCCGGTCGGCGATGCCACATTCAACGTTGCGATCCGGACGCTGACGATCACTGCCGGCTCAGATCATGCCCGTTTTGCAACTGGAGGCGGGATCGTGGCCGAGTCGCAAGCCCTTGCTGAATGGGACGAAACCCAGGCCAAGGGGGCGTTTTTAACGGCAGGGCAGCGTGCCTTCGACCTGATTGAAACGATGGCCTTTGATCCTACCACTGGGATACCCCTGCTCGAGCGGCATCTGGCAAGGATGAAGACAAGCGCCGACCGGTTTGGCTTCCCGTTTGACCGGCACGCGGTGCGCAACGAATTGCAGGCAGCGGCCTTTCGGCTGCATGTCCCCAGCAAAGTCAGGCTGCTGCTCGCGCCCCGAGGGGCAATCGCCATTGAAACCGCCGCTATGCCGTCTGCAATTCCTGCGCCCGTGCGCGTTGCAATTGTTCCGCTCCCCGTCGGTAACCAGGATTTTCGGCTGCGGCACAAGACCAGCAATCGCGGTTTTTATGACGCGCCGCGCCAGCGCTCGGGGCAGTTTGAGGTGGTGTTCACGGATCACGATGGCTGGCTGACCGAGGGTAGCTTTACTTCGCTTTTCGTGAGGCAGGGCGACGGGCTCGTAACGCCGCCGCTGTCGCGCGGGTTGCTCCCCGGCGTCCTGCGCGCCGAGCTGATCGAAACCGGCAAGGCGATTGAGGGCGATTTGAAACCGGCTGACCTCAGCAATGGTTTCCTCATCGGCAATGCGCTGCGTGGGCTGATCCCGGCGGTTATGGTTGCGCCGCAACAAACCCCGCGCCTATAGTTTGGGTGCCGCCAACCGGGGATCCTCAGCCATGCAGCCTTCCGCCGCGCTCAATCGCATCAAACCATCGCCGACGCTTGCCATCACCAGCCGGGTGTTTGAACTAAAGCGCGCGGGCGTCGATGTGATCGGCCTGGGGGCCGGCGAACCCGATTTTGATACGCCCGATCATGTCAAGGAAGCCGGGATTGCGGCGATCCGGGCGAACAAGACCCGGTATACCGATGTTGATGGCACGCCCGAGCTGAAAGAAGCCGTGATGGCCAAATTCAGCCGCGACAATGGCCTGGATTATGACCGGTCACAGGTCACCGTCAATGTCGGCGGCAAGCAGACCTTGTTCAACGCGATGGTTGCGACGGTTAATATCGGCGATGAGGTGATCATCCCTGCACCTTATTGGGTCAGCTATCCCGATGTCGTGCTGTTTGCAGGCGGCACACCTGTCATCGCACAGGCAGGGGCTGAACAGGGCTATAAGCTGACCCCTGACCAATTGGAGGCGGCAATCACCCCGCGCACCAAATGGGTGATCCTCAATTCCCCCTCTAACCCGACGGGCGCGGGCTATTCCCGCGCTGAGCTGCGCGCGCTCGGCGATGTGCTCGTCCGGCATCCGCAGGTCTGGATTTTTGCGGACGATATGTATGAGCATATTGTCTATGACGACTTTGAATTTGCGACGATCGCGCAGGTTTGCCCTGAGCTTTATGAGCGCACCTTGACCGTGAATGGCTGTTCAAAAGCCTATGCGATGACAGGCTGGCGGATCGGTTTTGCCGGGGGTGCGGCCTGGTTGATCAAGGCGATGGGCAAGCTCCAGTCGCAATCCACCTCCAACCCCTGCTCAATTGCGCAGGCCGCCGCTGTCGCGGCATTGAACGGCGATCAGAGCTTTCTCAAGCAGCGCGCAATCGCGTTCCAGTCGCGCCGCGATCTTGTCGTCGGCATGCTCAACCAGACTAACGGCATGGTCTGCCCCCGGCCCGATGGCGCCTTTTATGTCTATCCCTCCTTCCCGACATTGATCGGCAAGCGAACACCGGGTGGCGCGGTCATCGAGGATGACGGCGCGCTTGCCACCTATCTGCTCGACGATGCCAAGGTCGCGGTGGTGCAAGGGGCGGCATTTGGCCTCTCGCCTGCAATGCGCATCAGCTATGCAACCTCGGAATCAGTTCTGACGGAGGCGTGCGAACGCATCCAGCGGGCGTGCGCGGCGCTCGTTTAAGCCATCGCTGCAAATGCCAAGTGTAACCCGTCATGTGTTCGCGCCGTAAGTAGGAGCGGAAAAACTGCCTAAAAGGATGTCCATGTCACGAAATCTCCTCGCCGCTGCTGCATTGATTGGTGCTGTTGCCCTTACGCTCGGCACAGGTGCCGCCAGCGCCGAACGCGCCGTATCAATCCCCGCAGCGCTGCAAGACGCACCCAAAACCCCCGGCCTCCAAACCGCAATCCTGGCGGGCGGATGTTTTTGGGGCATGGAAGCGGTTTTTGAACACATTAAAGGCGTGCGCGATGTCACCTCAGGCTATGCTGGTGGCAGCGCTGACACCGCAAGCTACGAGCAGGTCAGCACTGAGACGACGGGCCATGCAGAAGCAATCAGGGTGATCTATGACCCCGCGCAAGTGAGCTATGCGACCTTGCTGCGGGTCTATTTCTCGGTGGCGCACAACCCAACTGAATTGAACCGCCAAGGGCCAGATTCAGGGCCCAGCTATCGCTCCGCGATCTTTCCACAAAACGCCGTGCAAAAGTCGGTGGCTGCGGCCTACATCTCCCAGCTCGGCAAAACCGGTGCCTTTGGCGGTCCGATTGTGACGAGGATCGAAGGTGGCAAATTCTATCCGGCTGAGGACTATCATCAGAACTTCTTCGCGCGGAACCCCTACCACCCCTACATCATGCGATTCGACAAGCCCAAGCTGGCCGCATTCAAGCTGGCGTTTGCACCCATCGCGCGCTGACCGGCTCTAAGCCGCCAGCGGAAAGCGCAGCATCCGGTCGTTGATCGGCACAAGCGCTTCCGCGGGCAGGCCAACCGCGCGAATAATTTCCGGGTGGGCGGCATCCAGCCCGCCGGTCAACGCGCCGAACGCGGGCAGGATGATCTTGCGGTCCGTCACCACAAAACAGCGTCGGGCAACCGATCTGCCGTGCAGCCGCACCCGAAGCTTGGGATGAAAATGGCCTGACAGCTCGGGGCGCAGATCGCCTCGCTTTGCCTCATGGCGCAGCACTAAGCCGTCAATCGCGATCTCATCAATGCAATTCCCGCCAAGCTGACTGCCCATGCCGGAATCATGGTTTCCGGTAATCCAGGTCCAGCGCAGGTGCGTCGTCATCATGCGCAGCATTGCCGTCGCCTCGCCGGGCAAGCGATCACAACCGGCAGCATCATGAAAACTATCGCCAAGACACCAGATTTCGGACGGGTCCAGCCGATCAACCAAGCGGGCAAGATCAGCGAGCGTAGCGATGCTGTCATAGGGCGGCAGCATTTGACCGCGCTCGGCAAACCAACTCGCCTTTTCAAAGTGCAAATCAGCAAACATCAATGCCCGCCGCGTCGGCCAGAACAGCGCGCCTTCGGCAAGTGCGACAAGATTATGGCCAGCGAACGAAAAGGGAACCATAGTCCCGCTATGCCCGGCCCGCGCGGCCAAGGCAACGCCTTGTATAACGCACTGCACAATTCGCTTGCTTGAGAGCATAACAGGCGTAAAGCGCGCGCTCGCTTGAAGGGCAGCTTCACCCATGTCCGTCGCTTCACCCATTGCCGAGACACCATCGCGCACGACCCGCGCCAATCTGGCGCTGACAATCGGCGCGCTGGGGGTGGTGTTCGGCGATATCGGCACAAGCCCGCTTTACGCCTTTCGAGAGGCGCTGCGACAGACTGCCGATAATGGCATTGATGCAGCCGAAATCATCGGCGTGTTGTCGCTCGCTTTATGGGCGCTTATCCTGATCGTGAGCCTTAAATACGTGCTGTTCCTGACGCGCGCGGACAATCGTGGTGAGGGTGGGGTGCTTGCGCTGGCGTCACTGGCTCGGCGGTCGCTGGGGCAAAGACCCCGAATCGCACTCGCGCTGGGTGCAGCAGGGGCGGCGCTGTTTTATGGCGATGCGATCATCATGCCTGCGCAGTCAGTCTTGTCGGCGGTCGAGGGGCTGAAATCAATACCCGCCTTCGCCACCCTGTTCGGCCAGCAGGAAGTGGTGGGCGTGACCATCGCCATTCTGATCGGCCTGTTCATCATTCAGGCACGCGGCACCGCAAGCGTCGCAAGGCTGTTTGGCCCGATCTGCATCGTCTGGTTCGTGCTGATCGGCGCGCTGGGATTGATGCACATTCTTGATGCGCCTGCGATCCTGCGCGCCTTCGATCCGAGCCGGGGCATCATGTTTCTACTGGGCCACGGGGTCATCGGCCTGTTCGTGCTGGGAACGGTGTTTCTGACGGTCACAGGTGCAGAGGCGCTAACCGCAGACATGGGCCATTTCGGTCGCCTGCCGATCCAGCTGGGCTGGTTTGTGCTCGCCTGGCCGGCATTGACGCTCAACTATCTGGGGCAAGGCGGCTTTGCGTTAAACGCACTTGAAGCGGCCAATGCCGCCCACGTCCCCTTCGCCAATGAGGACTGGTTCTTCCTGATGGCACCCGATTATCTTCGTGTCCCGCTTGTCATCATGGCAATGCTGGCGACGATCATCGCCAGCCAGGCGGTCATCACGGGGGCGTATTCGCTAACCCAGCAAGCGATACAGCTCGGGCTTTTGCCGCGACTGCGAGTACGCCAGACATCGGCTGCCTATGCCGGGCAAATCTATCTGCCGACGATCAACTGGCTGTTGCTGGCGGGTGTGCTGATCATGGTACTGCAATTTCGCACCTCATCGGCGATGGCGGCGGCTTACGGTATTGCGGTCGCGGGCACGATGGTGGTGACGACTTGCCTTGCCTATATCGTCGTGCGCCATCACTGGCACTGGAAGCGCCCCGGTGCGATTGCGCTGATCCTCCCCTTCCTGCTGCTCGACCTTGTCTTCTTTGGCGCAAACATTCTGCGCGTGATCGAAGGCGGGTGGGTGCCGCTGGCGATTGCGGCGGCGATTGGTCTGCTGATTTTTACATGGCGACGCGGCAAGAGGATCGTTGGCGGATTCGAATCGCGCCAAAGCATTCCGCTCGCTGACCTTGCAAGCGCGCTGACCAAGCGCCCGCCGGTTAGGGTGGAGGGAACCGCAGTATTTTTGACCGCCAACCCTGCGTATACACCAGGCGCGCTGCTCCATAATCTTAAACACAACAAGGTGCTGCATGAGCGCAACCTGATCGTGTCGATTCGGACAACCGACCGACCCGTTGTGCCAATTGAGAGCCGGGCGAAAGTTGAGCGGATTGATGACAATTTCATCAGCATTGTGCTGACATATGGCTTTATGGAAGCGCCCGATGTGCCGCATGATCTAACCCTTGATCACGGCGGGCAGATGCAGGGCGTGACGCCGATGAGCACCAGCTATTTCATCGGTCGCAACACGTTGAAGGCTTCCGCGCATGAGGGGATGCCGTTGTGGCAGGATAGCATCTTCATGTTCCTGCAGCGCAACGCATCTGACCCGACCGACTTCCTGCAGATACCGCCTGGCAAGGTGCTTGAGCTGGGCGAGCAGGTGACGGTTTAAGCGCGCTCAGGTTAGGCTCTGGGTCAGACCGCGAAACAACGGCTTATGCCCTCACCTTATCCGGCATAAATCTTAACAAGATCAAATAGATAGTCGCGTCCTGTGTAAAGCGAGTCAATACGGATGCGTTCGTTCAGCCCGTGGATGCCATTGCCGTCGCTATCGATGAAAGTCCCCGGCACACCGTAAACCGGAATGCCAATGCCGCCGACATAGATCGCATCGGTTGCGCCGGTCGACATGATCGGCAGGAAGGGGACGCCGGGGAAATATTTCGCCGCAAGCGTCCTTGCCGGCCCAATAATCTTGGCATCAAGCGCGGGCGGGATCGCGGTTGGCCGCAACGGCAAATTGGTCGTCACCGCCACTTTTGACCCCGCCAACTCCTGCAACTTGGCGTGCGTTTGCTCGATAGTTTCGCCCGGAAAAATGCGGCAATTCACGTTGGCGGTGGCGCGCTGCGGCAGCGCATTTTCGGCATGGCCCGCCGCCAACATGGTCGCAACGCAACTCGTGCGCAGCGTGGAGCGCAGCGTCTTGTCCAGGCCCAGCAGCGCATTGGCGGCCTTATCCTCTGGATTGGCGAGGATGCGCGTTATCGCATCCCCCACCGGGCCCTTCCTCGTTAAGGCAAGCCCGCGAAAAAACGCGCGCGTTGTGTCAGTAAACTTGACCGGAAAGACATAGCCCTGGATGACTTTCAGGGCGTCTCCCAGTTCATAAATGGCGTTATCTGGTGCAGGTGCGGAACTGTGGCCGCCCGGATTGGTCGTGGTTAATGTATAATTCTGCGCTTTTTTCTCACCAACCTGGATCGCCACCACCTCACGCTTGCCCGCCGCGTTATAGCGCCCACCGCCGCCCTCATTCAGCGCAAATTCGGCCGCAATCAGATCTGGCTTGTTCTTGGACAGCCATTCCGCGCCATTAAACGCATAGGTCGTCTCCTCGCCACAGGTTAGCGCGAGCTTGATCGTGCGTTTGGGGCGATAGCCCTCCTGTTTGAAGCGGACCATGCTGTCGGTCCAGATCGCCGCCTGCGCCTTGTCGTCCACCGTGCCACGGCCATAATAATAGCCGTTTTCCTCAATCAGCGTGAAGGGATCCCGCTGCCAATCCTCCCGCTTGGCCTCCACCACATCGAGATGGCCGAGCAGCAGCATGGGCTTTACCACGGGATCGCTGCCCTTCAGCACCGCGACCAGCCCGCCATCCAGCGGATTTTCCGGCGTGGCGAACAAGGTGATATCGTCGTCGGTATAACCCGCCGCCTTCAGCCGCGTCGCCAATTGCGCCGCCGCCTTGGTGCAACTGCCCGTTGACAGCGCGGTATTGGTCTCCACCAATTCCTTATACAGCGAGAAAAACGCCTGCTGATCCGCGCGCGCCTGCGCCTGCGCGATACCGGGAATAAGCGCAGCCGCCGCCACGCCTGCCAAAGCCAAAACTGGTGCGCGCATTGTCAGATCCCCTGTTGCCGTCCGTGCGTGGGAATAGAGCGCGGTTGGAGGACGATGGCAAGGGAGGGGAGGGAGGTCTTTGGCCGCATCCCCTTTTCCCTGTTACGCAGCGAGTTTTAGTCGCGCCATTTCCTGAGAGAACGCGAAACGACCCTGATCGCGCTCATCATCTGGCAACCCGTCTGCCATCTGCGGAAAGATGGTTTTGTAGATTTTGGCCTTACGAGGCGGCCAAGGCGTCGTTTCGGCGCTGCATGCGGTATCAAGCATTAGCTGCATTTTTTCGCAAACAGCGTCTGCGCTGACCACCCATTTGCGCTTTTCGCGCGCGTGCCCGCCGAAAAGCTCGGCTTGATCGGGGCCCTCTTAAAAAACATCAGTCTGCGCCATCACCATCCTCATTCGCCCGCTCGCCAGCGCGTGGTGCTGTTGTCAAGTATGTGCGCAAAGGGGATAGATCCCGTAAAAATAGGCCCGCTGCAATTACCATAAAGAAAGGCGTCAGCACGAGACGGTGCCGTTCGCCAAATTCGAACCATGGATTGATGACAAGAATCGATAATAGCAGTGCGCAAGCATATAATGTGACCGGGTTTGTTACCCCGGCGCGCAGTCCGCGCCATAATGCAGCGATAGTCGCTGCGAGCAAAGCGGTATAACTGCCCTGCAGAACAGGCGCGAGCCGGGCATGATCGTCGCCGCTGATCGGCGGGCTGGTGTGTCTGAAACGCGCAAGGGATGCCTCTTCAAAGGCAAAGCCATAAGCCAGATTGCGGAGCATCTGCTCTAAGGCGACCAGCGGATTGGCCATTATAATTTTGCGCGCCGCCTGGCCCATGATCGAGTTGCGTTCCTGTTCAGGAAGATCGAATAAGCCAGCCGGAAAGGGCGCCCGCAGATCATTGAGCGCAGCGTTGAGCATCATTCCCGATGCAGTGGTAAAGGCAATGAAGCTGTCCAATAATATCCAATTACGAATCCACCATGGCGCCAGGACGAGCAGGAAAGCAGGCAATGACAAGAGCCCCAGCCGCAGAACCGGCAGAAAGCCTGCTTGCGTCCATAGCGCGAGCGCCACAGCTGCGGGTGCCAGCGCAAGCGAGGGCTGAGTTAAGGCCAGCATTCCCCACCACAGGCCCAGCCACAGGCCATGCCTCAGCCGCCGACGGCCATCGGGATTATCTCTCAGCCAGATCGCGGTGCTCCGCAGCATCAGGATCGCTAATAGCAAAGTTAGCGATTCCTTCTGCGGAATGCCCGCAGCCAGACAGAACGCAGGCCAGCTCAAATAGGCAATCGCAGCCAAACGCCCGCTCGCCGTCGATCCAAGCCTGCGGCCGACATCCGCCAACGCCCAAGCAGCGGCAAAATCGATAATGCTGTTCATCGCCAAAGTGGCGAATGCCGATGAGCCGAACACAGTCCAGAATGCAGCTAAAACCAGCGGATAAAAGGGTGGGAAATAGGCGCGCAAATCTTCGCCATACCGCCAATCATCGGTGATGAGCCCTTGCCCATTCATGACCGCGCGTGCCAAATTAGTATAGTTCATCGGATCGGCCCCGAGCGCCACTTCCTGTGTCAACACAACTGACCAACCGCGCAGGATAAGCCCGAACGCAACGATACCGGTCAAGGAATACCATTTATTATCAGAGCGCTGCGACTGCCGGATAACAACCACCATCGCGATCACCCACCAAATCAGCAGGGTTAGCCCGATGGGATCAAAGCGCTTCCAAATGCCTACAGCAAAAACCAGCATGGCCGCGATGGCGATGGGAACCAAGATTAGACCGGTGAGCATAGCCGGACCGACCTCAGGCATTCTGAGCCAAGCATATTGTATAAAGTTGCGCTCGGACGGCAATTGGCGGGGCGAGGTCAATTGTGTTCTCCGGGTAGAGCCATATTCAGTAAAATTTGCTGCTTTAATAACAGCTAATATGCCGCTGCCAATCATCCAGCAGCAAAATTGGCAGCTCGATTTGGCGGCAAACAAGGTAAGATTATAAATATGCTGGTCGCGATCAAGGAAAAACCGGATTGCCCAAATCTGCTTTAGGTTGAACGGCCATTTGGGGCCTCACTTTAGGCCGAAATCCCACTGCATTCGGTTGGAAGCCGCTGCATGAAATTTTGAATATGTCATCTTCATTCTCCTTGGCCGGAAAGGCCGCAGAGCATGTCCCCTTATATCCGGTGCTAGAAAATAGAGCACTT
>JBBQAU010000071.1:0-10471 GCA_038316685.1 Sphingomonadales bacterium | reverse complement strand
GACGAAGCAACCTATGTCACCGGGTCGGAGTTTGATATTGACGGCGGGTTGTTGGCAGGATCAGCGGCGTCACCAGGCTGAACTGCCTGTAAATCTAAGGAATCGTTCATGGCTCCCCGAATCGTCGTTCTTTCCAGCCTGCTCCTGCTCGCGTTGACGGGGGCGTCCAAGCCTGCGACGCAGCGCGTAATCAGCGGTAATGGCATGGTCGATGGCATGGTCAACGGCGTGGCCGCGCGCTATCGGATCGATCCGGCAGGCGGCGGCGCGCCGCTGTTAACCACCTCAATCGCTGAACGCGCGAAACTCAGTGCGGGCTTCTTTAAATTCGGCTTCACGCTTGGTGGGCAAAAGGTTGGCCTGCGCACCGCCGTTACCCGGATTGATTTTGGCAGCGGGTCAATCCGCCGCCGCGTTGCCTGGTCAGATCGTGCCTATGCGCGCGGCGTTGATGTGCTGATCGGGCCGGGTGGATTGCCCGAACCCGTCGTGCGCTTCGCCTTGCGGCCGTCAATGCCCGGGGAGCGGACGATGGTGCTCAAAATGGTCGATGGCGGCGGGCTGTTTGGCTCCGCTTTTGGCCTGTTTGCGCTGATTGACGTCGGCGGGGCACCGCTTCGCGTTCGTTTTGATCCCTTCCACCCCCGCACGCTAGTGACCGCCAATGCTGCCGTTCGGCTCGCCCAGGCCAATGGCGGTCGCGTTGCGGGGACGCCGCAACCAGTTGAGATCGTCTTTGGCATTGCCCGCCCGGTGCGCGCGCTGGTGCTCCAACGGCCGGTGATCGTCGGGCCATTGTCCTTTACCACGATGGGCGTGCGCACCGGTGATTACGGTAGCACTTCGTCGATTCCCGACCGCGATCTTGATCCCGATGAAATCGTCGTCGTTGGCAAGGTCCGCCCCGATCCGCGGCGTGATCGGCTGACGATTGGCGCTGATCTGCTCGATACCTGCTCGTCGATTGTGTACGACAAACCCGCCAAGCAGATCAGGCTGACCTGCGCCTGATCATTCCGCCGCCAGCACGCCTTCTTCTTCGGCGCGTTCCTGGGCCTGGCGGTTCCACATTTCAGCATAAAGGCCGGACTGGCGGAGCAAGGCTGCGTGACTGCCGCGTTCAACGATTGCGCCTTCCTCAAGCACGACAATCTCATCGGCATTGACGACGGTGGAGAGCCGGTGCGCAATGACGATGGTGGTCCGGCCCCGCCCGATGGCTTCAAGCGTCGCCTGGATATCGCCCTCTGTGCGGCTGTCGAGCGCGCTCGTTGCCTCATCGAGGATCAGCACGGGCGGGTTTTTGAGCAGGGTGCGTGCGATTGCCACGCGTTGTTTTTCGCCGCCCGATAGCTTCAGCCCGCGCTCACCAACGCGCGCTTGATAGCCGCCGGGCTGGATCGCGATGAAATCGGCAATCGAGGCACCGCGCGCTGCTTCTTCAATCTCGGCCTGGCTCGCGCCCTCGTGACCATAGCCGATATTATAGCCGATCGTGTCGTTGAACAGCACGGTATCCTGCGGGACAATGCCAATTGCGGCGCGCAGTGAGGTCTGCGTGACATGTGCGATATCCTGCCCGTCAATCGTGATTCGTCCCGATGTCAGGTCGTAAAAGCGATACATCAGCCGCGCGAGCGTCGATTTGCCGGCACCCGATGGCCCGACTACCGCGAGCGTATGCCCCGGCGGAATGTCGAGATCGATGCCCTTTAATATCTGCCGTGCCGGATCATAATTAAAGCGGACATTTTCAAAACGGACATGGCCGTTGCTGACCACCAGCGGCGTGGCGTCAGCGGCATCGGTTACTTCGGCGGGCGCATCGATCAGATCGAACATCGCCGACATATCGACGACTCCCTGCCGGATTGTGCGATAGACCATCCCGAGCAGATCAAGCGGGCGGAAAAGCTGCGCAAGCAAGGTCGACACCAGTACGACGTTGCCTGCATTGAACTCGCCCTTGCTCCACCCCCATACGACCAGCGCCATGCCGCCTGCCATCATCACATTGGTGATCAGCGATTGGCCAATATTGAGCCAGGCGAGCGAATTCTGGTTCTTGACCGCCGCCGTTGCATAGGCAGCCATCGCCTTGTCATAGCGTGTTGCCTCACGTTCTTCCGCTCCGAAATATTTGACGGTTTCAAAATTCAAAAGCGAATCAACCGCATGCGCGACGGCCCCCGTATCCAGATCATTCATCTGCGCGCGCAGCGCATTGCGCCAGTCAGTCACGATCCGCGTGAAAACGATATAGAGCACCACCATCACCAGCGTGCCCACCACCAGCCACGGGCCAAAAGTGCTGCCGAAAATCTGGAGGACCAATACAAGCTCGAGCACTGTCGGCGCGATATTGAACAGCAGGAAATAGAGCATCGTATCAATGCTCTTCGTCCCGCGCTCGACTACTTTGGTGACGGCTCCGGTGCGGCGTTCGAGATGAAAGCGGAGTGACAATTGGTGGAGGTGGCGAAAGACCGTCGCCGCCAGCCGCCGCGTTGCATCCTGCCCGACGCGTTCAAACACTGCATTGCGCAAATTGTCGAATAACACCGATCCAAACCGTGCGGCAGCATAGCCGAGCGTCAGCGCAAGGATCAGCGTTGTTGCGCCGCGATCACCCTGGGCCATGCCATTGACGACGCCTTGCAGCGCAAACGGCGCGCCATAAACCTGCACCAGTTTTGAGACAAGGACGAGCAGCAGCGCGGCGACGATCCGCAACTTTAGGGCGGGCTGATCCTTCGGCCACAAATAGGGAAGGAACCGGCGCAGCATTGGCCAGAGCGGAGGTTCAGCCTTGTCGGTGGTGGAGGAGAGATCAGGCGGCATCGAGGTCCATGTAGGGGCGCATTGCCCAGAACGAAAGCACTAGCCGTTGCTGGCGGTTAGCGGGTGTTGGCGGGGCCGTGTCCACAGCGCCGGATCGCGCGGGCTGTCCGGGTAGCGGGCGGTGCGCCGGACCGACTGCGCATACGCACTTGTCATCCAGCCGAGTTTCTGGCGGCGAGAGGTGATGACGCGGCTATCCCAGGCGTGTTCGCCACGCCGCGCGACCTCACGCCCGATCCCGCCATAGATCGCCGCCGCCGCCAATACCGCCCAGGCCGAGCGCAGCGGCAAGGCGGGCGTACCAAAACGGGCGCTTTCCTCATAGGCCGCAGCGCCATCGGTGAGGCGCGCAACGAGTTGAGTCAGTGCGGGCCGATGCGCGGCGGCCATGAGTGCTGCCGGGGGAATACCCTTCTCCGCCAGCCAATCGGTCGGCAGATAGCAGCGCCCGACGCTTGCATCCTCGCCAATGTCGCGCGCAATATTGGCGAGTTGAAAGGCAAGGCCAAGATCACAGGCACGGTCAAGCGTCGCCTCATCGCCCGGATCAACGCCCATCACCACCGCCATCATGCAGCCAACAACGCCTGCGACATGATAGCAATACCGCAACAAATCATCCTCGGTCTGCGGGCGCCAATCGGCGGCATCAAGCGCAAAGCCCGTGATATGATCACGCATATAGCCGCGCGGCAGGCCGGTTTCAGCCGCGACCAGCCCGAGCGCGTCAAACGGCGGATCGCCGGTCCATTCACCGCGCAGCGCTTGTTCGGTTCGCTCGGTCAGCAGCGCAAGCCGCGCCATCGGGTCGGCCACAATCGACATGCCATGGCCGTGGTCCTGCCCGTCGGCAAGATCATCACACGCCCGACACCAGGCATAAAGCAGCCATGCCCGCTCGCGCGTGACGGGATCAAACAGCTTGCTCGCGGCGGCAAAGCTTTTGGAGCCGACCGTGATTGACTGATAGGCCGCCGCGACGACTGCCTCGCGCCGCGTCGGCATTTGGGCTAGCGTCACAGGTCCTTGCTGCCGATCTGGCTGATCGTCGTCACGGGCACATGCGCGGCCATTTTGGCGAGCAGACCATCAAGCGCCGCATCAGCGATCAACAGCCCCTGGTGCTGCGGGCGAATAAAGCCAACCTCGCCCATCTTGGCGGTAAAGGCGATCAGCTCATCGTAAAATCCAGCGACGTTGAGCAGCCCAACCGGCTTGGCATGATACCCCAATTGCGCCCAGCTCAGCGCCTCCCATAATTCGTCCATCGTCCCGGTGCCACCGGGCAGCGTGACAAAACCGTCGGACAGATCGGTAAATGCCTGTTTGCGCTCATGCATCGTCTGGACGATATGCAGCTCGGTCAGGCCGCGATGCGCGACCTCTGCATCAACGAGTGCCTGCGGGATGATGCCGATAACGTCACCGCCTGCTTCGAGCGCTGCATCAGCGATGGCCCCCATCAGCCCCAGCCTGCCGCCGCCATAGACGACGGTGATACCCCGTCCGGCAAATCTACGACCAACATCACGCGCATTGGCGATATAAAGCGGATCAGCAGGCGTTGCCGATCCGCAATAGACAGCAAGACGTTTCACCGTGCGCTATCAAGCATCAGTCCGGCCGTCGCCTTGGCACTGCCAACAACACCCGGAATACCGGCACCGGGATGCGTACCCGCGCCGACAAAATACAGGTTGGGGATGGTATCGTCGCGATTATGGACACGGAAGAACGCGCTTTGCAGCAGGATCGGCTCGAGGCTGAATGCGCTGCCGAGATGCGCGTTGAGATCGGCTGTAAAGTCGCTTGGTGCATAATGGAATTTGGTCACGATCCGATCATGAATGTCGGGGATCAGCCGCTTGCCAATCTCGTCGAGGATGCGCTTTTCAAGGATCGGGCCGACTTCATCCCAATCGACCGGGAATTTGCCCTGATGCGGCACCGGCGCAAGCGCGTAAAAGCTGGAACAGCCTTCAGGGGCCATGCTCGGATCAGTGACAGTGGGGTGGTGAAGATAGAGCGAGAAATCCTCAGGCAGCACGCCGTGATCATAAATGTCCGCGAGCAGCCCCTTGTACCGCGGGCCAAACAGGATCATGTGGTGCGGAATGCCGGGCCATGTTCCCTTCATGCCGAAATGAACGACAAACAGCGACGGCGAATAGCGCTTGCGTTCAAGCTTCTTCTTGGTCCGCTGCGCACTGCGCGAGGTTTTCAGGAGATCGCGGTAGCTGTGCATCACGTCGGCATTGCTGGCGACGGCATCGGCGATGATCGACCAGCCGCTCTTTGTCGTTACGCCGGTCGCTCGGTCACCCATCGTGTCGATGCTGGTTACAGGATCGTTGAGCCGCATTACGCCCCCCAGCCGCTCGAAATGCGTAACCATGCCCGCAATCAGCTTGCTGGTCCCGCCCATCGCAAACCACACACCGCCTTCTTTTTCCAGCTTGTGGATCAGCGTGTAGATTGAACTGGTCGTCATCGGATTGCCGCCGACGAGCAACGTGTGGAACGACAATGCCTCGCGCAGCTTGGGGTTTTTCACAAAGCTCGACACGATTGAATAAACGCTGCGCCACGCCTGGAATTTCATCAGGCTGGGAGCGGCCTTGATCATCGAAGCAAAATCAAGAAACGCGACATGGCCAAGCTTCAGATAGCCTTCCTTATACACGCCTGCCGAATAATCGAGGAACCGGCGATAGCCAGCGACATCTTCAGGATCGAGCTTGGCAATTTCCGACGCGAGCAGCGCATCGTCGTTTGAATAATCAAAATTGGTGCCGTCAGGCCAGTTCAGCCGATAAAAAGGAAAGACGGGCACCAAAGTGACATCGTCGTCCATGTTGCGGCCCGACAGCGCCCAAAGCTGGCGCAGGCAATCAGGATCAGTGATGACGGTGGGACCAGCATCAAAAACATAGCCTTCCTTTTCCCACACATAAGCGCGGCCACCCGGCTTGTCCCTGCCTTCGACCAAGGTCGTCTGGACGCCTGCGGATTGCAGGCGAATGGCAAGCGCGAGTCCGCCAAAACCGGCACCAATCACAACGGCGGATTTCATGCAGGCTTGCTCCTTAGCGCTTTGATGGCGTTTGCGATCGTCACGGGCGGTTTGCCGGTGAGGATTCGCGCCTGATCGAACAGCGTAGTCTGTCCTGCATAAAAACGCCCGATCAGCGCCGGATTGAGCCGGTAGAACCGCTCCAGGATGCGATATCGTTCATCCTGCGGCCCCGCACGATACAACATTTTGTCCAGCATCCGGTAAAAACCGCGCCGTTTCCAGGTGGTCGCGGCAAAGCCATGCAACAGTTCGTGCAGCCCCGCACCCGACAAATCATTGCTTCGGGCGATGAGTGCTGCAGTTCGCACCGCGTCGGGAAGCGAATAGCCCGTCGTTGGATGAAACAGCCCCGCGCGCATCCCGGCCTTGGCAACATTAGCCCCGCCGCTGCGCCAATATTCTTCAAAATCGCCGCCCAGCGCGACGGGCAGCGCGCCGCTTTCCTCGCGAATGATGCTTTCGACCTTCCAACCATGCGCATCGGCATAAGCATTAACGCGGTCGGCGATCGGATCGGCATTCGTGCCGCTGCCGGGTTCGGGGCGGTACAGATGTGGGGTGTCGCTGTAATAAGTGTCCTCAACGAACAGCCGCGTCGCCGAAAAGGGCAGTGTGTAGACAAAGCGATAGCCGTCAATCTGTTCGACTGTCGCGTCCATCACGATTGGTCGGACCAGATCGTGCGGCTCGGTCAGCGCAAATTCGCGACCAACAAATTTCTGCCAGCCAAGATCGAGCTTACCGAGATCGCCCGATCCGCGCGCATCGATCACGCCCTTGGCCTCGATCTGGTCGCCATCGGCGAGCACGACGGCGGTCGGACTTGCGTCGAGCACCTTGCGCCCAAACAGCAGCGCCTTTTCAGGCATGATGTCGCGCACAACCTGGTCCAGCCGTTCGGATTCAATCGAATAATAGCTGGCGTTCAATACCCGGGCATGGGCGGGAAACTGGATATCATAAGACTTCCAGCCGTAACTGATCAGCGGCGCGATGATCCAGCGATCATCGCTCGCCACGTCGCTGGCAAAGAAGGACCAAAGGTGATTGCCGCCAATTGTGTGCGACCCTTCGATCAGCCGGACATCAAGATCGGGCCGTTTTTTCTTGAGCGCAAGCGTGATCAGTCCGCCAGCCAATCCCCCGCCGACGACCGCAAGATCACATTTAATCGTCGCTGCCATGACGCCGACTAGCCGATTTAATTGCCCAAGCGAAACCCTCGAATTGCTTGTGGCGAAACTTTGATGATTTTCGATCCGCTGTTTCGCTGCGCTGCATCATGCGCTAGAGCCATCAACATGCCTTTGCTAATTACTCTTCTATACGCGGCGGGTTCGATGACGGTGATCGTCGGTGTCCGATATTTGATCGTCAGCGGCGCATTTGCTGCAGCGACGCAGTGGCGCCATCCCGGCCTTTACACCGGGCTTGATCGCCAGATCAGGCGTGAAATCGCCTGGAGTTTGGCCAGTGCGACGATTTACGGTGTGCCCGCCGGAATCGTCGCCTGGGGGTGGCAATACCATGGCTGGACACAGGTCTATTCAGATTTGGGTGTTTATCCCTTATGGTATTGGCCCGTTTCGGTTTTTCTCTATCTCTTTGCGCACGACAGCTGGTTTTACTGGACGCATCGCTGGATGCATCAGCCAAAACCTTTCAAGCTCGCGCATGCCGTGCATCACGCCAGCCGACCGCCGACAGCCTGGGCGGCGATGGCATTTCACCCGATCGAAGCGGTGACGGGTGCCGTCGTCATTCCGCTACTCGTTTTCCTGATTCCTATACATATTTCGGCGCTGGCATTTGTATTGTCGATCATGACGGTTATGGGGGTTACAAACCACATGGGCTGGGAATTGTTTCCTGCCTTCATGTGGCGGGGCACACTCGGTAATTGGCTGATTACCGCAAGTCATCATCAGCGGCATCATGCAGATTACAGGTGCAATTATGGACTTTATTTCCGATTCTGGGATCATGTTTGCAGAACCGATCGCGGCATCGGCGGCTTTGCCGATCGGTCCGGGGCAACGCTTCGCGCGTCGGATGGGCGCCGCGCTGATCCTCGTCGGCCTGCTATCGGGGGCGAGCCAGACGGGATCGCTTGATCTTGGTTTCGACAAGGTCCGCTCAACCAGGGGTGTGCTGCGGATTTGCTTGACGTCTGACCCAAGGAATTTCCCCAGTTGCAAAGACGATGCGCGCGCCATCACACGAACAGTGCCAGCAAGCGAGCGTAGCGTGCATTTTGACGATCTGCCGTACGGGTCCTATGCGATTGCGGTGATCCATGACGAAAATCGCAACAAAAAACTCGATACCTTTGTAGGTATCCCCAAGGAAGGGTTTGGCTTTTCGCGCAATCCGCCGACCTTTGGGCCGCCAAAATTTACCGCTGCCGCGTTTGAAATAGGCGCCAAGGCAGCCGTCCAGCGGATCAATTTGCGCTATCTCCTCTAGGACTTGACCGCGTTACAGCAAAAGCTACGAAGTTACGATTGACGGTCCGTCTTACATGGAGTTTGCATGCCTTTTTCCCCTGCCGCCTTTGCTTTTGCGGTATTGGCCCTGGTTGCTGTTTCAGGCCCCGTCATGGCGCAGACCGCGACAAGCCTGCCTCCTGCAAAGCCGGGCCCACCGATCAACTTTAATCCGTTTACGCGCAACAGCATTACGGTTGGTGGCGGGCTGGCGTTCGTGCCGAGTTATGAGGGGTCAAATGACCGCATAATCATCCCCGCCGCCAATATCCGGGCAAGAATTTCGGGCATCAATATCAGCACGCGCGGGCTTCAGCTCGGCGCTGATTTCATGAAGCCCACGGCCGGTTCGCGTTGGGATTGGCAGGCCGGGCCGGTGATCGGATTGAATCTTACGCGTGCCGTCAGGATCATCGATCCGCAGGTCACACAGCTTGGTCGTCGCAAGGCGGCGCTTGAGGTGGGGGGCGCGGTTGGCGTCGCCCGGGTCGGGGTGTTTGGCAGCCGGTTTGATTCGCTTGGCGTCCGGCTGGCGTATGTCCGCGATGTGTCCGGGATCCATAACAGCTATGTCCTTACCCCCTCGATCGATTATTCCCGGCCGATTGGCATCAAAGCGTTTCTGGGTATGTCGCTATCGGGGGCGATTGCGGGTGATGGTTATGCGCGGACCTATTTTGCCGTTGATGCCCCCGGTGCCGCGCGCAGCGGCCTGCCCGTCTTTGCCAATCCGCGCGGCGGACTGAAGAATGTGGCTGTGACGACCACTTTCTCGCATGCGCTCGGCCGCAGCCTGCTCAAGGGTTGGTCAGTGTTCGGCAGCGCGACCTATAGCCGCCTGCAGGGCGACTTTGCCGCAAGCCCGGTCACGCGGATTGCGGGCACGCCCGATCAGCTGATTGGCGCGGCGGGCATCAGCTATACTTTTTGATTAAAGCGCGGTAGCACATCATCATTCCCCGGGGGGCCGTTAAGCGACGGCTGAGAGGCAGGCGCGAGCTTGCGACCCGCTGAACCTGATCCGGCTAACACCGGCGGAGGGAGGGACGGCTTTTTCCATACCGGAAAACCGTGGCCTTGCTCCGATTTGTTGGAGTGATAATCGATGGCCGATATTCCCGCGCGCACCGAAATGACTGGGCCCGAAATTGGCGTGACCACCGGCCCGATTCGCGGCAGCCGCAAGATTTACGTCGGCTCCCCCAATATCCCCGGAGCGGGCGTTGCGATGCGCGAAATCATGCTCGAGCCAAGCTGTGGCGAGCCGCCCCTTCGCGTTTATGACACCAGCGGCCCATACACCGATCCGGCAACCGTCATCGATATCTCGGCAGGCCTGCCCCAGCTGCGCCGGGACTGGATTGTCGCGCGCGGTGATGTCGAGGCATATGACGCGCGCGAGACGCGGCCCGAGGATAACGGCTTGTCCGGCCCGGATCGTTCCGCCGGTGTCCCGCAATTCCCCAATGTCGTGAAGCGTCCCTTGCGCGCCAAGGCAGGCGCCAATGTCAGCCAGATGCATTATGCGCGGAAGGGGATCATCACGCCTGAGATGGAATATGTCGCGATTCGTGAAAATCTTGGCCGTGCGCAGTTGAAAGAAGCGCTGATCCGCGACGGGCAGGATTTCGGCGCGTCGATCCCCGATTATGTCACCGCTGAATTTGTGCGGGACGAAGTGGCGCGCGGCCGCGCGATCATCCCCAACAACATCAACCACCCCGAATCCGAGCCGATGGCGATCGGCCGCAACTTCCTCGTCAAGATCAACGCCAATATCGGCAATAGCGCGGTTGCTTCCGACGTCGCGGCGGAAGTCGACAAGATGGTGTGGTCGATCCGCTGGGGCGCCGACACGGTCATGGACCTGTCGACCGGCCGCAACATCCACGACACGCGCGAATGGATCATCCGCAACTCGCCCGTCCCGATCGGCACCGTCCCCATCTACCAGGCGCTCGAAAAGGTCGGCGGCGTCGCCGAGGATCTGACCTGGGAAGTCTATCGCGACACGCTGATCGAGCAGGCCGAGCAGGGCGTCGATTACTTCACCATCCACGCCGGCGTC
>JBBQAU010000070.1:0-10544 GCA_038316685.1 Sphingomonadales bacterium | reverse complement strand
GGCGCGTCGGCGCAATTGCGCAACAAGGCGACGACGGGCGGCAATCTGTTGCAACGCACACGCTGCTATTATTTTTACGACAAGGCCGCCGCCTGCAACAAGCGCGATCCCGGCATCGGCTGCGCAGCACAAGGCGGCTATAACCGAATTCTGGCGGTGCTGGGCACGAGTGAAGAATGTATCGCCACGCACCCAAGCGACATGGCGGTCGCAATGCGCGCGCTGGACGCAATTATCGTGACACTGACACCCGGCGGCGATCGCCGACGGATCGCGCTCGCCGATTTCTACCGCCTGCCGGGCAGCACGCCGCAGATCGAAAACGCGCTCGAACAAGGCGAGCTGATCACGCATATCGAACTACCGCCAGCGCCTGCGGGCAAGCAGCTCTATCGCAAGGTCCGCGACCGGGCTTCTTATGCGTTTGCGCTTGTGTCGGTCGCCGGGATTGTCGCGGTGGAAGATGGCGAGATCACGGTCGCCGCGCTTGCCTTTGGCGGGCTGGCACCGATGCCGTGGCGTGATCCTGCGGTTGAGGCAGCGCTGATTGGGCAAGCCCCGACATCTGCTGTTTTCGCAGCGGCGGCGGACGCGTTGCTCAAAGACGCGCGCGGCTTTGGGTCAAATGATTTCAAAATACCGCTGATGCGCCGCACGCTGATCGCGACACTGCGAGACCTGACGGAGAATGCCGCATGAGCGAACATAAAATGGACGCCGATTACGGCCCGTCCGCGCTCGACCGGGGCGTGCAGGGTCTGCTCGGCAAAGGGCTGGACCGGACGGACGGGTTCGCCAAGGTCACCGGCGCTGCGGTCTATGCCGCAGAACAAAAGCCCAAAGGCAAACTTGCCTATGGCTATGCCGTTACCGCGACCATCGCAGTCGGGACGGTCAAGTCGATCGATCTGACTGCAGCCGTTTCCATGCCGGGCGTCATCCAGATCATCAGCGATGATCCTCGCCTGCCCAGCGAATCGCCCAATATCGGTGCAGAGATGGCCCCGCGATTCGACGGCGTGGTTGAGAGCTATGGTCAGATTGTCGCGCTCGTGATTGCCGAAAGTTTCGAACAGGCACGCGCCGCCGCCATGGCGGTGGTGATCGATTATGCGCCGCAAAAAGGACAATATGATACGATGGCCGGGCTGGCGAATGCCAAGCCCCCGCATGCAGGCGCGA
The DNA here is from genome assembly GCA_038316685.1 of Sphingomonadales bacterium. Lineage (GTDB taxonomy): Bacteria > Pseudomonadota > Alphaproteobacteria > Sphingomonadales > Sphingomonadaceae > Sphingomonas. The sequence continues at coordinate 9,362 of JBBQAU010000070.1, read as the reverse complement.
TGCTGCCCGATGTCGTGGCAGGCGATCTCGACGCAGCGATGGCCGCAGCCGAGGTCAGCCTTGATGCGACCTACTCGACGCCCTATCACGTCCATGCCGCGATGGAGCCGCACGCCGCCGTTGCCGAATGGGATGGCGATGAACTGACGCTGTACGGCTCCATCCAGATCATGCGCGCCGCGCGGCCCTTGCTCGCCAAGTCGCTGGAAATCGATATAGCGCGCGTGCGGATGATCTCGCCGTTCATCGGTGGCGGTTTTGGCGGCAAGATTGGCGGACCGGAAATCGTGCTCGCCGCGATCGCTGCGCAAGCGATTGGCCGCCCGGTCAAGGTTGCGCTAACCCGACAACAATTGTTCCATTCGATCTTCGGCAGGTCCGACACGCATCAGCGCATTCGACTGGCGGCGACCGCTGATGGCAGGCTGACCGGAATCGGGCAGGACAGCGTCGTGAGCCAAAAGGTGGGCTTGAACTTTTTTGAGCCCGTGGCGCTGGGCGCGCTCTCGCTTTACGCAGGGGTTGCCCGCAGCTTCACTACCCGGATCGTCAAACTCAATGTGACGCGGGCAGGCGCAGTCCGCGCGCCGGGCGAGGCGGTAGGAATGATGGCGCTAGAGGCGGCGATGGACGAGATGGCCGAAAAGCTGGGGCTCGATCCGATCGCGTTCCGCAAGCTGAACGAGCCTGACGTAGACCCCATGCGCGGTGTGCCATTCTCTACCCGGCGGCTGGTTGATTGTCTGGACGATGGCGCAAAACGTTTCGGCTGGGACAAGCGCGTCGCGACGCCGGGTGCGGTGCGTGAGGGCGAATGGCTGATCGGGCTGGGCATGGCCACCGCCGCGCGTGTCAATTTCCTCGCCAACAGCGACGCGCGGGTTCGGCTGACGCCGGATGGCACGGCAGAGGTTGAAACCGACATGACCGATATTGGCACCGGCACTTATACGATCCTTGCGCAGATTACAGGCGAGATGCTGGGGCTGCCGATGGACCGGGTAAAAGTGTTTCTGGGCGATTCGAACCATCCCGACGGCGCGGGTTCAGGCGGGTCGTTCGGCGCGGCGTCGAGCGGGTCGGCGGTGCAGCTGGCTTGCGACGATCTGGTCGCTGAACTCGCGCGGCGGATGGACGCCAAGCCCGAGGACATGACGCTGAAAGACGGCCACGCGATTGCGGGCAACCGGCGTGTGCCGATCACCGATCTGATCGGCGGAACCGCGATGGAGGCAATGGGGATTTTGCGCCCCGGCAAGAACAGCCGCGCCTACAGCCAGGCCACCCACGGCGCGCAATTTGCCGAGGTCGCCGTCAATGCGGTGACGGGCGAAGTCCGTGTGCGGCGGATGCTGGGTGTGTTTGACTGTGGGCGCATCCTGAACGCCAAAACCGCGCGCAGCCAGGCGATTGGCGGGATGATCTGGGGTCTTGGCTATGCGCTCCACGAACATGCCGTGCTTGATCAGCGCAGCGGTGCATACGTCAACCGCGACCTGGGCGAATATCACATTCCAGTGAACGCCGATGTCCCGCAAATCGAGGCCTATTTTGTCGAGGAGATTGACCGACATGCCAGCCCGGTTGGCGCAAAGGGACTGGGAGAACTGGGCATTTCGGGCGCAGGCGCGGCTGTCACCAACGCCATTTATAACGCGTGCGGCGTCCGGGTGCGCAATTGGCCGATGACGCTTGATCAGATCCTGCCGGGCTTGCCGGCGGTTTGACCGGACAAGGATGATCAATGGCCGATAACGATTCTGTCGTCGCTGCCGCTGCCGCCTGGAAGGGCGCGCCGATGGCGCTTGCGACCGTCGTGTCAACATGGGGATCGGCCCCGCGCCCGCGCGGCAGCCATATGATCGTCCATTCGGATGGCCGGTTTGAGGGTTCTGTATCGGGCGGATGCGTTGAAAGCGACATCATGGCGACTGCCGCTGAAGTGATTGCCGGCGCACCGTTCCAGCTAAAACATTATGGCGTTGCTGATGCCGCCGCCTGGGACGTCGGCTTGCCCTGTGGCGGCAAGATCGACGTGCTGGTGCAGCCGGTGTCCGAAGCGGGATTTGACCCAGCGCTGTTTGAGGCAATCAGCAACGCGCGCGACGGCGGCAAGGCGCTGACCGTCACCACTGATCTTGCCACCGGTCGCAGCGCGTTAATCGCAGCGGAAGCGGCGGGCGAAAGCTTTGCCAATCGCTATGATCCGCCGCGCCGTTTGCTGATTGTGGGCGCCGTGCAGATCGCCCAGGCGCTGGCCGGACTGGCGCGTGAACTGGGGGTGGCAACGGTCGTTATCGATCCGCGCGCGCGGTTTCTCACTGAGGAACGCTTTCCCGGCGTCACGCTTGATGATCGCTGGCCCGATGAAGCGATTGCTGCTTATGCGCCCGGCCCGGCAACCGCTGTTGTCACGCTTAGCCATGATATCAAGATCGACGATCCGGCGCTGATCGCGGCGCTGAAATCGGGTGCAGGCTATATCGGTGCGCTTGGTTCAAGGCGCAGCCATGCCGCGCGGCTGGAACGGCTTGCCACTGCTGGCATTGGCGAGGCCGATCTTGCGCGGATCGATGCCCCTGTCGGCCTGGATATCGGCGCGATTGGCCCGGCGGAAATCGCGCTGTCGGTTGCCGCTGCGATGATCGCTGCATTTAATGATCGGCGCTGACCGCACGTTGCTGGTCCTGCTCGCGGCGGGGCAATCACGTCGCTTTGGCGCGCTCGACAAGCTGATGCAGCCGCTGGAGGGCAAAGCGGTGGCGCTTCATGCGGTCAAGGCGTTGAAGCCAATTCCGTTTCTGGCGCGGGTGGCGATTGTGGCTGACACAGACCTTGATTTCGGCGCGCTTGGATACCGGGTGATCATCAATCCCGCGCCCGAGGATGGCATGTCAGGCTCGGTCCGCCTCGGCGTGGCCGCAGCGCAGGAGATGGGGGCGTCGGCGGTGCTGATTGCGCTGGCCGATATGCCGCGCGTCGGCACGATGCACTTTTTCCAACTACTCGATACAGCATCGCGCGCCGACTCGGTCGTCGCCTCCAGCGATGGCGCGCAACTGGGCCCACCTGCGCTGTTCGCCGCTGGGCGCTTTGCCGAGCTGGCAGCAGCAATCGGTGATCAGGGTGGGCGTGACTTGATTGGGACAGGCGTTGCGGTGCGCGCTCGTGCAGGTGAATTAATCGACATCGATACGCCAGAGCAGTTGGCGAGGGCGCAACAGTCGGCGTGATCTATTCGTGCCTTAGCGCATCAATCGGGTTGAGTGCCGCCGCCCGCCGCGCCGGAAAATAACCGAACACCACGCCAATCACCGCTGAGATGGCAAAGGCGATGATATTGATCTGCGGATCAAACATCCACTTCACCTGCATCAGCGGCACGATCCCGGCGATGGCGAGTTGCGCGACAACGAGTCCGATCAACCCGCCAAGGCAGGACAGCGCGATCGCCTCAACCAGAAACTGCAACAGCACCTCATTTGCCACCGCGCCAATGGCAAGGCGAATGCCGATTTCGCGCGTCCGCTCCGTCACTGAGACAAGCATGATATTCATGATGCCAATGCCACCGACAATCAGTGAAATCGCAGCGACCGCAGTCACGATCCCGGTCAACAAGGTGGTGGTACCGGTCAGCGTATCGGAAATCTGTTTGGTGTCGAAAATGTTGAAATCATCGTCTTTGCCAGGCGTGATATTGCGGCGCTCGCGCAAGAGATCGGTCAGCGATTTTTGCACGGCTTGCGTATCATAGCTTGTATCGACGCCGACCAGCATCAGCCGGATATCCTGACTGCCGGTAAAGCGGCGCTGCACCGTTTTGAGCGGCATGATGACGACATCGTCCTGATCGCCGCCAAAGCCGCTCTGCCCCTTCACCGTCAATGTGCCGATCACGTCGCAGCTTATGCCGCCGATCCGCATGCGCTTGCCATCGGCAACGCCGTCGCGAAAGAGGTTGGTTTTGACAGTGCCGCCAACGATGCAAACGGATTTACCGGCCTTTTCCTCAATTTCTGAAAAATACCGCCCCGAGGCCAGCGGCCAAGGCTGCACCTGAAAATAAGCATTGGTGGTGCCATTAATCGTCGTCGACCAGTTGGCCCCATTGTGGACCGCGGTGCCGAGTGACTGCGCTTGCGGCGCAACGGTTGTCACGCCTGCGACCTGTTGCGCGATGATCGAGACGTCGCGCATCTTGAAGTCCGGCGGGCGCGGGCCACCGCCGCCGCGACCAAAGCCCTGGCCGGGGCGGACCTGCAAGATGTTGGTGCCAAGGCTGGCGATGGACGCCTGCACCGCTGCGGTCGTCGCCTTGCCAAGCGTCACCATCGTCACCACCGCCGCCACGCCAATGATGATGCCAAGCGTTGTCAAAAACGAGCGCAGCACGTGCCGCCGAATTGATCGAACCGCGAGCGCGACGGTGGTGAAAAACATCAGGCTTTGTCCTGCCTGAGGCCCGTTTCGATGCGTTCAACCAGCCCATCCTTAAAATGGATGATGGTGTTGGCAAACGATGCCATTTCCGCCTCATGCGTCACCATCAGCACGGTAATGCCGCTCGTCTTGTTCAGGCCGGTCAGCAATTCCATGATCTCAACCGATCGTTCGGAATCAAGGTTGCCGGTTGGTTCGTCGGCGAGCAGCACCGCCGGATTGGTAACGATCGCCCGCGCAATCGCCACGCGCTGCTGTTGCCCGCCCGAAAGCTCGGCAGGCGTATGGTCCCACCACGGCGCAAGCCCAACCTTGTCAAGCGCCGCCATCGCCGCCTCATGCCGCGACTTTTTTGCATCGCCGCGATAGAGCAACGGCAGCTCGACATTTTCAAGCGCGCTGGTGCGAGCGAGAAGATTAAAGCCCTGAAAAACAAAGCCGAGATATTTGCGGCGCAGCAAAGCCCTCTCGTCCCGGTCAAGCGCCTCGACCCGGTGGCCCTGAAACAGGAAGGTGCCAGCACTTGGCACATCAAGGCAGCCAAGAATGTTCATCGTCGTCGATTTACCCGACCCCGATGGCCCCATCACCGCGACGAAATCGCCCTTGGTGATGTCAAGGTCAATACCCTTCAGCGCCTGAAACAAGGTCGCGCCGCTGCCATAATCCTTGGTCACATGGCGCAGCGATATCAGTATCTCCGCCGCATCGGCGCGCGGGACGACGGCGACGTTTGGGTTACTGGCCACGCGTTCCACCACTATTGCCGGACTTTCCGGCGGCCTTGGCCGCTGACGCCTCCTTGGTGAGGACGCCGGTGATGATCATCTGGCCGGGACGCAGATCGCCGCTCAAAACCTCCGTCATCAGACCATCGGTTGCGCCGGTGGTGATATCGACCTTTTTCGGATTCCCGTCAGCATCCTGAATATAGATGCTCTGCTCCGCCCCGCGCTTGATCGTCGCGACGCGGGGGCGCGCCCCGGCACCGGGGCGAGGGCGCGGGATGAGGGAGCTGGCAATGCCCGGCCCCTTGCCGCCCGCCGAATCAGGCTTGAAGCGCAGCGCCGGATTGGGGACGAGCAGGATACCCACGCGCGACGAGGTGGTGATATCGGCGGTCGCAGTCATGCCTGGACGGAGCAGTTGATCGGGGTTGGAGACGCTGAGCTTCGCACTGTACGAAACCACTTGCTGGCTTGATCCGGTGGTCGTCGTTTGCGCGCTCAGGTTCGAGCCGAGATCAACGCGCGTAATCGTGGCGGGAAAGGTGCGGCCCGGAAAGGCATCGACAGTAAAGTCTGCGCGCTGGCCTTCCTTGACTTGCCCCACATCAGCCTCATCAATCGCGACCTCCAACTTCATCTGCGACAAATCCTCAGCAATCACAAACAATGTCGGCGTATTGAACGCGGCGGCAACGGTTGCACCCGGTTCAATCTGACGGGCAAGCACAACACCGTTTACTGGCGAGAGAATGATCGCGCGCACCAGCTGCGTATCGTTTGACGACAGTGCCGCACGCGCCGAGCCGACATTGGCGTCTGCCGCGTGGAGATTGGCGATGGCGCGATCACGGTCCGCCACCGCGGTTTCCATCTCGGTCTTGGCGGGGACCCGACCGCCCGACAGGCGGCTGACTTCCTCAAAGCGTGAGAGGCGCGCGATCGACTGGGCAAGGGTTGCGCGGGCTTGCGCAACAGCCGCCACATTGGCGGCAAGCGCGGCGCGGCTTTGGTTGACCGAATCCTGGAAACGCGCCGGATCAATCAGAGCAATTGTCTGGCCCGCCACGACCCGATCATTTACATCGACCAGCACCTTGACGACAAGTCCCGACAGCTCGGAACCGACATTGACCTGATTGGTTGGCGCAAGCTTGCCGGTTGCCGAAACGATGACGGTCAACGTGCCCTTTTGCGCGGTTTCGGTTGCGTATTCGGTTTTTGCCGCGGGGCTGAAGATACGCAAGAGCAACAGGATCAGCAGCACGACGCCAATCGCAACAAACACCCATTTCAAATAGCGCCGCCACACCGGCACCGGCCGGACGCCAAGAAAATCGTTGAGATCGGAAGCGGATGCGTCTGCCATGTCGGTTCCTGCGGCCTTAGCGTTTCGGGGGGACGGGTGGGCTGCTGGTATCCCAGCCGCCACCCAGCGCCAGATAAAGTTGCACCAGCGCCTGCGCCCGGTCCGCGAGGACATTGCTGAGCCCGTTTTGCGCGGTGAAGAGCGCGGTTTCACTGTTGTTGAGCGTGGTGATGTCAGTCAACCCGGCGCGATACTGGCTGCGGGCAAGCAGCGCTGCGTTGCTCGATGCATCAAGCGCGATATTAAACTCCAGCTCGCGCGCGGTGGCGGTTCGCAGCGCGGTCAACGCGTTCTCGACATCCTCCAGCGCGCTGAGGACGCTGAGCTTGTAGGCAGAAAAAGCCCCATCAGCTGCCGCGCGACGCGCCCGAACGATTGATCGGTTGCGGCCAGCGTCAAAAATCGTCTGGGCAAGGCTAGCGAAAATGCGGCCCGTAATAATGTCAGTCAGTCGTTCAAGCATCCCGGCATTGGTGGTGATGCTCGTCGTCAGATTGAGCGCAGGGTAAAGCTGTGCCTGCGCAACGCCGATCTGTGCGGAGGCTGCTGCAAGGTTGCGTTCTGCCACCAGCACGTCAGGGCGCAGCCGGATGATATCGGCGGGAATACCCAACGGGACGGCATCCGGCCCACGCGGGATTGGCTTGGTGGCGGCAAGTTCTGTTTTGAGCGCGCCGGGTGCTTGTCCCGTCAACACGCCAAGCCGATTGGCGGCCTGCTGAAAACTTTGTTCAAGCGAGGGCACCTGCGTTGCTGTCTGGGCACGCTGCGAGCGAGTTTGTTCGGTATCGAGCGATGACACCAGTCCCGCCTGCATCCGAAATCCGATGATTTCCAGATTATCGTCCTGAAGCGCCAGGCTGCCGCGCGCGATAGCCAGATTGGCCTGCGCTGCGCGCGCGATGATATAATTGCGGGCAACTTCTGACGCGATTGAGCTTTGTATCTGCGCTACGCTGAACGCGCTTGAGGCCTGATTGGCGCGACCAGCCTCAATCCCGCGTCGGATGCCACCAAACAGATCGACTTGATAGGAGGCATCAGTGCCGATCGCATAATTCTCGTTGGTGATGCCTGCATCGGTGACATTACCGAAGCTGCGGCCCTGAATGTTAATGTTGCGCGAATAGTTGGTCGATGCCCTGACTGTGGGAAACAGGCCTGCATTTGACTGAACCAATGCCTCGCGCGCCTGCCGCAGCCGCGCGACGGCCTGCGCAATGTCGAGATTTTCCTTGAGCGCGAGATCAATGATCGCACTTAGTTGAGGATCGTTGAAACGCGTCCACCAGTGCGTGGCATCTTCAGGCACTCCTGGCATCGCCGGGCTCGAATAGCTGTCTGGAACCCCAAGCGCCTTGCTGACGGGCGGATGATAATTGGGGCCGACCGCACAGGCCTGCAACGACAGGCCAACGCAGAGGCAGAAAATGATGCGTGATCGGAACATCATGCGTCCGTGACGGTACACGCGGGCGCCGTCCACCCGAATTTTGTCGCAAATTGTAATGGTGCGCAGGATCGTTTGGCCATCATCGGCACGGTGCAGCGGTTGACCTACGGCAGGCGCAAGCCCTTTATTCGATCTCGAGGATCACCGCGTCAACCGCCAGGCTATCGCCCGGTTGCGCGCTGAGCACCTTGACGTGGCCTGCCTTCTCGGCGCGCAGGATGTTCTCCATTTTCATCGCTTCGACCACCGCCAGCGGCTGACCCAGTTCCACCTTGTCGCCGACCCCGACATCCAGCCGCATCAACAGCCCCGGCATCGGGCAGAGCAGGAATCGCGACAAATCCGGCGGCACCCTATCAATCAGATGACGCGCAAAAGGCGCGATATGCGCGGGCAAAGTCCGCACAACATGAGCCGCACCACGCGTCGTAAGCCGGAAGCCGGTTCGCGTCCGGGCGATTTTCACAACGAGCGGAACCCCGGCAATCTCGGCCTCAACCACACGGTCACCCGGCGTATACTCCATCGCCAGATCAACCGGCGTGCCATCGACACTGATGTCATCCTCATCGAGTTCAACTTGATAATCATCGCCGTCAATCCGGACCATCCAGTCAGCCGGCGGCTGGAGCCGATCGCCCAGCTGCCCATCGCTGCGCCGCGCACGATCCGCCTCGGCCGTCGCGGCAAAAGCGGCGATGGCTGCGAGCGACCGGGTGAGCGCTGGTGACGCAGGCGCGCCGTGGAACCCATCGGGATATTCCTCCGCAATAAAGCCCGTCGTGATCGCACCCGACCGGAACCGATCATGCTGCATGATCGCGGACAGGAAATCGATATTGTTGCCCGGCCCCTCAATCTCAAACGAATCAAGCGCGGTAATCTGCGCATCAATTGCCTCAAGGCGCGTCGGTGCCCAGGTGATCAGTTTTGCGATCATCGGATCGTAAAACATGCTGACCTCGCCCCCCTCGGCGACGCCGTCATCGACGCGAGTATAGGGTTCATCATGAGCAGCCGCTTTTCCGTTGGTGTCGAGCGCAGCCAAGACAGGTGTTCCGGGCGACGCACCTGCACCACTCCCCTGGACTTTGCTCGGGACGAACGGCGAATAAGGCGTCCCCTCTGCCTCCGGCGGGTTATACCGCACCAGCCGCCCGATGCTGGGCAGGAATCCGCGATACGGATCTTCGGCATATACCCGGTTTTCGATCGACCAGCCATTGATGCCGATATCGGCTTGGCTGAACGGCAATGGTTCGCCCGCCGCCACACGGATCATTTGTTCGACGAGATCGATACCCGTAATCGCCTCGGTCACCGGATGTTCGACCTGAAGCCGCGTGTTCATTTCGAGGAAGTAGAAGCCCTC
>JBBQAU010000069.1:0-10597 GCA_038316685.1 Sphingomonadales bacterium | reverse complement strand
AAAGCGGCAAAGGCGCGCGCCGGGGCGGTGCCGCCCTGCAGCCCGGGCACCACGCGTGCATCATCGCGACCCATCCAGACGCCAGTCGTTAATCCGCTTGAAAATCCCAGGAACCAGCCATCCTTGTTCAGGGTTGTCGTGCCCGTTTTGCCCGCAACCGGCCGCCCGATCTGCGCCGCCCGCCCGGTTCCGGTATTGACGGCGGTTTGCAACAGGTCGGTCATTTGTGAAGCCACATAGGGCGCAACCAACACACGCGATCGATCAACCTCATGCGCGTAGATCGTGACGCCATTGGCGGTCACCTTGGTAATCCCGAACGGCGTTACCGCGACACCCTTATTACCGACAGAGGCAAAGGCGCGCGTCATCTCAATCAGCCGGACGTCGGACGTCCCCAGAACCATCGCGGGGCTGGTATCGACAGGCGTGGTAATGCCAAACCGTTTTGCCATGTCGGCGATCGTGGTGAACCCGAGTTCGTCACCAAGCTTGGCAGCGACCGTATTGATCGAATAGGCAAAGGCGTTGCGCATCGTCACCGCGCCAATATTGCGGCCTGAACTGTTGCGGGGGCTCCAGCCGTCAATCGTCACGGGCTCATCAACCAGCTGGTCATCGGGCCGTCGTCCGGACTCAAGCGCTGCAAGAAACACAAACAGCTTAAAAGACGATCCGGGCTGGCGCACGGCCTGGGTTGATCGGTTATAGATTGAGGCGACATAATCCTTGCCGCCCACCATCGCGCGCACCCCACCATCGCGATCAATCGCCACGAGCGCACCCTGCGCAGCAGCTGGCGTATTCGCCCGGATCGCAGCGTCGGCGGCACGCTGCATGGCGAGATCAAGCGTCGTCCAAACTTCAATCGGGCGGGTTGTTTCGTCGATTAATACCTCCAGCTGGGGCAGCGCCCAATCGGTGAAATAGCGCACACTGTTCTGCTTGGGCTCGGGCGTGAGCTTTACATTTGATGGTCGCGCGGCCGCTGCCTGCTCCGCTGTAATCGCACCAGTTTCCCGCATCAGGCCGATGACGACCCCGGCGCGGCCAATGGCCGCTGCCGCATCGGCGGTGGGCGAATAATGCGATGGGGCCTTGACCAGGCCGGCAATGACAGCGGCTTCAGCCAGTGATAAATTGTCAGCACTATGGCCAAAAAAACGTCGAGATGCCGCGTCGATACCGTAAGCCCCGCCGCCGAAATACACCTTGTTCAGATAGAGCTCGAGAATCTGATCCTTACTAAATTGCCGCTCCAGTGCCAGTGCGAGCACCATCTCGCGCAACTTGCGGCCGACGCTATACCGGTTCGACAGGAAGATCGTTCGGGCGACCTGCTGGGTAATCGTCGACGCACCCTGCAATCGCCGTCCGGTCCCGCGCGTCTGAATCGCGAAACGCGTTATCCGCAGCAGCGCGATTGGATCAACGCCGAGATGCGATTCAAACCGGCGATCCTCTGCCGAAATGGTCGCGTCACGCATTAGCTTGGGGATGCGATCAAAGCTGAGCCAATCACCATAGCTTGGGCCCAGCGACACGATAACGGTGCCATCCGCTGCATGGACACGAATCGTCTGGCCGTTGGGAGACGATTTTAGCTCATCAAAGCTCGGCAGTTGTGATTTGGCGACATAAACCGCGATGATGAGCGCGATCAGCGCCGTCGCGCACAGTCCGGCGAAAATCTGGAGCCCCAACACGAGCCGACGCCGCCAGATCGGTTTTTCAGGAAAAGACGATGTGGCCATGCAAGGAGTATCGGTTACGCCTTATTAGCCTGGCGAACAAGCGCTCAACCAGCCGGGCCTGACACACCATTGCCAACGCGCGGGCGAAATTCAAGCGAGAGCGAATTCATGCAATAGCGCAGGCCCTTGGGTGCCGGGCCATCGGGGAACACATGCCCCAAATGCCCGTCGCACCGCGCGCACCGTGCCTCTGTCCGGCGCATGCCGTGGCTCGTGTCGCCATGCTCGCTGACGCGATCGGCGTTGATTGGCTGGGTAAAACTTGGCCAGCCTGATCCAGAATCATATTTGTCGGCGCTGTCGAACAACTCGCTCCCACATCCGCCACAGCGGTAAATGCCATCGGCCTTGTTGTTGTCAAAGCGCCCGGAAAAGGCGGGCTCGGTACCAGCCTCGCGCAACACATAATATTGTTCGGGCGACAGCTTCTTGCGCCAGTCGGCTTCGGAAAGGGTAATCTGATCCATCACTATCAGCTTTCCCCGGCAAAGGCGTTCGCGTCAACCGGGGAATGATTGATCCGTGTCAGCCGCGCAGCAAGATCAACCAATTTTGGAGCGGTCCCCGCCAGCGCTAACAGACTGCCCGCAAGCTTGGGTGATTCGGCAGCTGCGCGGATCATATCGGCAAGGCCAATTGGGCGGGACAAATCACGTGCAAGTCGGCGTTGAAACTGAACCGCCGAACGAGGCCCAAAGCGATGCTGGCTCTGCGCAGCGCGGATGCCGCTCGCAATTGCAATCCCCATTCCCTCGCCAGCCAGTGACGGAATCACCCCCGCCTGATCACCCAGCCGAAACAACCCCGGTGTCCCGCTCATCGCGCGCCACCCATAAGGCACATTGGCAATTGCATCGATCGTCCCGCCTTGCCGCCACGCCAGCCGATCGGCCAGCGGCGGGCACTCCGCCGCCAGCGCGATCAACAATGCTTCAGGGTCGCCCGCCTCTTGCAAGCGCGATCGGTGGACCGCCATGCACAGATTGGCACTGCCATCCTCCTGCAACGACAGCCCGGCATAGCCACGATCAAACAAATGCAGTTCAATCGATTGCCCGACAAGCCGGGTCAGCGCCGGTGAGGGGCCAAGCAGCACACGAATGCCAAGCGAAGGGTCTGCGCCACGCGCTTCGGCGGGGCGGGCTAACCCGCGCAGTTCATATTTGCCCGTCGCCAGCAGCAGCGATTCGCCCTGAATGGCGCTGCCATCGCTGAACTGGACGACATTGTCCGCGACTGATCGGGCAACCCCGCCGCGTTCAACGCGGGCGCCGGTGGCAATGGCATGCGCCATCATCACCGTATCAAGCCGGTATCGCGACACGCCCTTTGCCGGATGCGGCAGCGATGCCGTTGCCAGCTTGTCGCGGTGAAACAGCCGCACGTCGGTTATGTCGTCGCTGTTCAGCAACGCTGGATCAATCCCGATCGCCCGCAATGATTCAAGCGACCGCCAGCTCAAAAATCCCCCGCAAATCGCATTGCCCGTCTCGCGCGTCCGCTCAATCAGCAGATGCGGCGCGCCGGCGGCTGCCAGCAAAGTCGCTGCTGCCGTCCCCGCCGGGCCGCCGCCGATGATCAGCGCCGTCTGGTGACGCATAACCGGAACGGGAAATAACGATTGACCAGGGCGGCGGATATACCCGCCTCTGCAAGGATCGGCGGCCATTCAGCCGGACGATAGGATCTGGCGATCGACAAAGTGCCGTCATGACGTACCACGGCATGCCAACGCATCAGTCGGGCGAGAATAGGGAACCCCTTATGCGCAAAGCCGTGGCGGTGCAGATCGTTGATAAACCAGCCCGTGCGCGCCTCGCCTTCCATGAAGCGCAAAAACGCAACCAGCTGGGACTGCGTCATATGATGCGCGACAAGGCTACTGATGATGACATCCCAACCCTCCCCTGCCAGATCGGCATAATCGCCGGTGATATAGCGGATCGGCAAGTCGGGGGGCGTATGCGCGCGCGCCGCCAACTCACTGCGCGGGTTCAGATCGACGCCAACCAGTTCGACCGCAAGCCCGCGCCGCGACGCCCAGCGGGCAATCACGCGCAGCATGTCACCATCGCCAAAGCCGACATCAAGCAATTTCAGCCGATCACGCCCGCGACTTGCTTGCGCCAGAAAATCAAGCGTCGGCCGCGCGGCCATCGTCAGGCGGTTGACGCGGGCGAGGTCAGCAACAATCGCGGCATAGCTTGCGGCGTCGAGATCATCGGCGTCCATTAATTCGTCTTGTTGCGAGCGATGCATAAGCGTTGCCATTACGCGCTCCGAAAGCCAAAGCCTTCAGCGGCAAGGCCGGGGCCAAAGGCAAGCGCGACGCCATCACCGACGGCGGGACCACTGAGAAGATTGGCAAGCGCAAACATCAGGGTCGCCGAAGACATATTGCCATAATCAGCCAGCACCTTTCGCGACGCCAGCAGCCGTGCGGGCGGGATTAGCAGCGCATGTTCAACCGCATCAAGGATTGATCGGCCACCGGCATGAACTGCCCAACCATCAATTTCGCTGGGCGCGCGGCCGCCAGTTGCCGCGTGCGCAAAGTCCGGATCGACAAGGCCTGCGGCAATCCGGGCGGGGACTTCGCCCGATAAATGCATCGCAAAGCCCTGGTCGGTAATGTCCCATCGGATGAGATCGTGCGAATCGGGCAGGGTGGTGGCAAAGGGGGTGCCAAGCTCAAACCCGCCCGGTGTCGCGGTCACGAGCCCAGCGGCGGCACCATCGCCGAATTGCAGCATCGCGAGCAATGGCTCAATTTCGGCTGTTTCCTGCAAATGGAGCGTCGATAGCTCAATACAGAGCACCAGCACGCGCGCTTCTGGCTCGGAACGGACAATGTGGCGGGCCGTCCGCAATGCAGCAACAGCGGCGTAACAGCCCATAAAACCGATCAGCAGCCGCTCGATGGATGGCGGCAACCCCAGCCGCCGTGCGATAATTTGGTCAATACCAGGCGCGACAAAACCCGTGCAACTCGCCACCACCAGATGCGTGATGTCGTTGATCGGCAGTTGTGTGGCTAGCTGTTCAATCGCCGCCAGCCCCAGTTCTGGCGCTTTTGCTGCATAAATTGCCATGCGGGCGCTGGTCCCCGGCGGGATGGCTTGCGCGTAAAATCCACCCGCATCAACCGGCGAACCGCCTTCATCACCCTTTGGCAGGACGGACCAGCGATGGTTGATCGCCGCCCGCCCGGCCATCCGGTCAAACAACCGGCGTTTGCGGACGTCGGGCAATTGCGCTGCCGCCCAGCCGATAAAGGCCTTGTGGATATCATGTCCGGGGACGGCAGTTCCAATGGCGTTCAGATAGACAGCGGCAGGCACTGAAGGCTTTCAGGAAAGAGGATGACAACGCCATTCCCCTATAGCGCAACTATGGTCATAACACGGCCTGTGTTTTTACGTTCCGCCAGATGGCGCCAAGAGGATGAAATGGCAGAAAAATTTGAACGGCATCGTCAACCCTGGACGCAGGATGAAATTCAAAAGCTGCATCTGCTTGCCAAAAAAGGCATGCCGCTGAAATCAATCGCAAAGGCGATGACGCGCAGCGAGGAATCAGTGAAAGACCGCGCCAAGCTTGATGGCTTGGGTATGACCCGGTTGCGTTGACGCCGACAAAAGATCAAGCAGGCAAAAGCGGTCCGTTGGGCCAGAATCAATAACCCGCCCTGTCGAGCGGAAGCGGTTCCAGGGGGGATTACCGGTCATGCGGCATTGGAAAAAAGGGCTTTTGGGGCTCGCCATCGTGCTCGTGTTTGTCGCAATTGGGCTTGCCAGCTGGGATAGCCTGACCGCGCCTACCCAAACCGCAGATCCCGTGCGCCCGCGCAATGTCCGCATCGTTCGCGATAATTTTGGCGTCCCCCACATCTTCGGCAAGACTGATCCTGACGTCGCCTATGGCCTGGCGATTGCCCATGCCGAGGATGATTTCCGCAATCTCGAAGAGGTCGTCGCAATGGTGCGCGGGCGCGCCGGGGCAATCATGGGCGCGGATGGCGCGAAGTTTGACTTTGTCGGTGCCCTTGTCGACGCCAATCAGGTCGCGGCAATCAATTATTCCAAGCTCCCCGCCGATACGCGCGCGCTGTTTGAGGGCTATGCACAGGGACTGAACCATTATGTCGATCAGCATCCCGGTGAAGTCCGGTTGCGCGGGCTGTTCCCGGTGCGCGGACAGGATGTTGTCGCCGGTTTTGCGCTACGCTCGCCGTTTTTCTATGGGTTAGACCGGCCGCTGTCAGCGCTGATCGCAGACGAAGCGGTGCCGCGCGATTCAGGGCCGCCCGACGAACGCGGCTCAAACGCCTTTGCGGTCGCGGGCAAGCGCGCCAGCGATGGCGCAACCCGCCTGATCGTCAATTCGCACCAGCCCTGGGAAGGCGGGGTCAGCTGGTGGGAAGTCGTCGTCCATTCGGATACCGGCTGGGATTTCGCAGGCGCCTTGTTTCCGGGCGCGCCCTATCCGCTGCTGGGTCATAACAAGCATCTCGGCTGGGCCAATACCGTTAACCGCCCCGATCTGATCGATACCTATAAGCTCGTGCTCAATGCATCGGGCGATCACTATCGCTACGACGGAAAATGGCTGCCGCTCTCTGCCCAGCGGGTGTGGCTACGCGTGAAATACGGCCCGTTTGTCCTGCCGATCCCGCGGATGCTGTATCGTTCGATCCATGGGCCGGTCATCAAGAATGGCAGTGGTGCCTTTGCGATCCGCTATGCCAATATCGGTGATATTCGCCAGGCTGATCAATATTACCGCCTCAACAAGGCGCGCAACCGTGCCGAATGGGAAGGCGCGATGGCAACCCAGGGGATTGGCGGCACCAACTTTGTCTATGCCGATGCCAAAGGCCATATCGGCATGTATTACAACGCGCGCTTCCCCAATCGCGCGAAGGGTTTTGACTGGAAGGGCGTGGTGCCGGGCGATACCTCAAAAGCTTTGTGGACATCCTATCTGCCGTGGCGCGCTGATCCAATGGTGGTTGATCCCGCCTCGGGCTGGGTCGCCAACAGCAACAACAATCCCTTCATGAGCACAGCGCCTACCGACGAACAAAAGCCTGAAGCTTTTCCCGTTGAAATGGGTGTTGAAAGCTATGTCACCAATCGCGGCTTGCGTTATCAGGCGCTGTTCGCCGCGCTGGGCGACAAGCCGATCAGTCGGGATGATCTGCTGCGCATCAAATTCGACAAGGGTTATGACAAGACCGGCTGGGCGGGTCGCTGGTATCGCCAGCTGATGGCGCTTGATACGTCAAAATCGCCCGATCTTGCCGCAGCGCAAAAGCTGCTGTCGACCTGGGACTGGACGCTGGATGGAAAGGGCCGGGCGGATACTTTTGTCACCGTCGTCTTCGCGCCTGCGGCACGGTATGCCTATCTGAATAAACCCGTCCCCGTCGCCGCACCGGCGCTGCGCGAGGCGGTCGATACGATGATGCGCGATTATGGTCGGCTGGAGGTGCCGCTGGGCGATTTCCAGCGGCTGCGCCACGGCAAAGTCGATCTGCCACTCTATGGCGGGCCAGAGGCACTGCGCGCGATCATCGGCAAGACCGTCGATGATGGCAGGCGGGTCGGCAATAATGGCGACGGGTTTATCATGCTGATCGAATGGGCCAGGGACGGCACAGTCTCCTCACAAAGCGTCCACCAATATGGCGCGGCAACGATCAGGACCGATTCGCCGCATTATGCCGATCAATCAGCATTGTTTGCGACCGAACGCTGGAAGCCGGTGCGGTTTACCGATCAACAGCTCAAAGGGCATATCGAAAAAACGACAACGCCTTAGATCGGGGATGGTCCGGGCGCGGTTTTTCAAATTGTCCCGGACGTCTCAAGATGTGGTGCGGCCGAGAAGACTCGAACTTCCACGGGCTTTCGCCCACAACGACCTCAACGTTGCGCGTCTACCAGTTCCGCCACGGCCGCACGTGAAACACCGCCGGTCAACCCCGGCAGCTGGCAGGGGGGAGCCTCTAGCAACGCGGTTCTCCGTTTACAAGCGGCTTATCTTGCGCCGGTCACTCATGCGGACTCGCTCAGCTGATCGAGCCGCTAGAGAAGCTGAAATAGAGCGTCTTTGAATTTTGTGGCACATCAAGTTTGGCGCTGTTAAAATCCAGCGTCCCGCCGGGGGCAAGCACACGTTGTTGCGGCGTAATTATCCAGCTGTAAACAATTCTTTTCTGCGCATCGCGCAACTCGACGCGGATATCGGGAATGGGCTGTCGATTGCTGGTGGGATTGAGGATTCGGCCGCTAACCGCGAACAGTTCGCTCTTATTTTCCAATTCGCGCCGGTCGATGGGAAACTGCTCGATCCGCAACGGTGATTCCACCGTCTCGCTGAACCCGAATTGCGCGGCAATGCCGGGCGCGTCAGAGTAGAGAATCACGCCAACCGCGATCAGCATCGTGACGCCGGCCGCCACAGCGGCGATCATGTAACGTCGTGCCGGGTTGCGCCGTGGGCGAAAAGGGGGGCGATGCGCAAAGGCATCATACTCGTCCGGTCCGGCATTACGCGGTGCCGCTGCCAAAGGCGCTTGAGCGATCGGGATGGTGGGATGTGCCGACGGTGTGACGGTTGCTGCCAGTGGATCAACCTGCGCGGGTGGCTGAAACCAGCTGTGCTTGCAATTGGCGCAACGCACCATCCGGCCGTTGGGGCCAATGGCAGTTTCAGCGACCAGGTAGCGGGACCGGCACTCGGTGCATTCGAGGATCATTGCAGCGCTATTTCATGATTGATCAGGAAATCCAATCCTGATTATCGTTGATACGCTGCCTAAGCATGTCGAGACCAAGCGTGGCAAGATCCACACATGCTTGAGCGCGGCCCGCGAGCATGCAATGAACCAACGGCTGCAAACAATCAGGGGGGCGGACAGCGCCGCTATGGCAAATATCGTGCAGTTTGAAAAAGTAGGGCTGCGGTATGGGTCAGGGCCTGAGACGCTGACCGATATCAGCTTCACGCTAGCCAAGGGAGCCTTTTACTTTCTGACCGGCGCATCGGGGGCGGGCAAAACGTCGCTGTTGCGGATGCTTTATCTCGCGCAGCGACCAAGTCGCGGGTCAATTCAATTGTTCGGTGAGGACGCCGCAGCCTTGCCGCGTGATCGGCTGCCGGGCTTTCGTCGCCGGATCGGGGTCGTCTTCCAGGATTTTCGGCTTTTGCCGCATCTGTCAGCCTTTGATAATATCGCCCTGCCGCTGCGCGTTTCCGGTGTGTCTGAAAATGATGTGGCGGGACCGGTGCGGGAAATGCTTGACTGGGTGGGACTGTCGAACCGGCTCGATGCACGGCCACAGACGCTTTCCGGCGGCGAGCAGCAGCGCGTAGCCATCGCCCGCGCGGTGATCGGTCGCCCCGAAATTCTGGTGGCGGATGAACCAACCGGCAATGTCGATCCCGATATGGCGGAACGGTTGCTTCATCTGTTTGACAGCCTGAACCGGTTAGGCACCACAGTGGTTGTCGCGACGCATGATTTTCATCTGCTCGGGCGCATTCCGAATGCGCACATGATGCGGCTCGACAAGGGCACCCTGCTCGACCCGACGGGATCGTTGCGCTTCCCGCCTGCGCAAGGCTTTGCCCCCGCGCCATGAAGTTGCGACTGACAACATCGGTGTCCGATCATCGCCTGCTTGACGAACGACAGCACACGCGTTCGACGATGTGGATCATGGCCATCATGCTGTTCCTGACAGTGCTTGCCGCTGGCTTTGGGTTGGCCGTATTGGCCGCATCGTCGCTGCTTGATCGGCAGCTTGCGGGACGACTAACATTGCAGCTGATTGAGGCAAATGAAACAAGACGCGATCAACAGGTAACCGCATTGGTCGCGGCGCTATCGGCAATGCCCAACATCGCGCATGCCAGCGTGGTTGATCGAAAGGAACTCGTCAACTTGTTGCGCCCTTGGTTGGGGGCTGATGGCAGCGATCCGGATCTGCCGATTCCCGCGATGATTGATGTTGACGTGCGCATGGCAGATGACGCGGCTGTTCGCCGGGTTGAGACTGCCGTCAAAGCGATTGCGCCCGCCGCGCGCGTTGACCGGCATGAACGCTGGATGTCGCCCGTCAGCAATTTCATGCGGCTGATCGTGGGGCTTGCCTTTGGGCTTGTTCTGCTGCTGGCGACGGCGACAGCGACGGTTGTTATCCTGGTCGGTCGGGCCGGGCTTGAGACGCACCGCAACACCATCGATGTCTTGCACATCCTTGGGTCAACCGATCTGCAGGTCGCGCGGTTGTTCCAACGTCGGATCGCGCTTGATACGCTGTTTGGCGGGGTGATCGGCACTGGCCTTGCCGTGCTTGCGATCATTTTTCTCGGCATGCAGGCCCAGACCCTCGGTTCTGATCTGCTCTCAGGCGTTGCACTTGGGCCGCTCGACTGGATTTTGCTGCTGGCGCTTCCCGTGCTGTTTGCCATGCTGGCGACACTCGCAGCCCGCTTTTCCGTGCTGCGAACGCTGCGACGGTTGCCATGATCGGGCGAGTGCTGTGATCAGGCGGGTCCTGGGGATCGCCGCGATTGTCTGGCTGCTCGGCTTTGGCTGGTTCATGGTGGCGTTGCCGGGGCCGCTGGATGATCGGCGGACCGATGCGATCGTCGTATTGACGGGCGCGTCAGGACGTATCGACCGGGGGCTGGCGTTGCTCAAGATGCAGACGGCACGCCGCATGCTGGTTTCAGGCGTCGCCCCCGGGGTCCGGCCAATCGATCTGGCGCGCGAATATCATGCCGCCCCGGCGATATTTGCCTGCTGTATTGATCTTGGCCATGAGGCGGTT
>JBBQAU010000068.1:0-10707 GCA_038316685.1 Sphingomonadales bacterium | reverse complement strand
TCCAGCGACCATCAGGATCCGTTTGATCGATTGATCGCCGCTCAGGCGTTGATTGAGGACATGACCGTCGTTACGCGTGACCGCACATTTGCCGAGTTTGGCTGTGAGGTAATCTGGTCATGACCACCGAAACCCCGCTTGAACGTCTGAAGGCCGTGCTTGGTGGCGCGGCGCGGGTGCTGGCGGATGAGCCGGAATTGGAGCTTGCCTATACCGCCGACGCGCCAACGCAGTCGGGCAAGCATATCAAGGTGTCGATGCCCGCGCGGAACTTGCCTGCGGACCAAGTGGCGGAGGCGCGCGGTTTTGCCGATGGGTTTGCGCTTAGGCTCAAGCACCATAATAGCGCGCTGCATCTGCGGTCCGCGCCCGTCGAGGCACTCGCGCGCGCGGTTTTTGATGCGGTGGAAAGCGCGCGGGTCGAGGCGCTGGGGTCGCGCGGCTATCGTGGGATTGCGGACAATCTGACGACGGCGCTCAATGTAAAGCTGCGTTCTGACCCGATCACACGCGCGCAGGCGGCTGATGACGTGCCGCTGTCAACGGCGGTGGCATTGATCGTGCGGGAGCGGCTGACGGGGCTGGAATCACCGGCCTCATGCGATGCTGGCCTCGCACTGGTGCGTGACTGGATTGAGGACAAGGCGGGCGGCGATCTTGATGCGCTGGGGCTTGCGATCGACAATCAGGCGGCGTTTGCCAAGCTGTCGATGAAATTGCTCCAGGACCTTGATCTGGTCGAAGGCGATCTGCTCCCCGACGAGGCCGATGATGGCGGCAGCGACGATGAAGGGCAGGACGACCAGAAGCAGGACGAGAGCGACGACGGCGACGATGCCGCAGAACAAGGCGAGGGCCAGATCGAACAGCGCGGCGATTCGCGCGAATCCGAAGACCAGGAAGGCGAGGGCACCGAACAGCGCGAAGATTCGTTCGACGATGCCGATGGTGAACCTGGCGATGATGGCGATGAAGGGATGATGCCGGTCCGGCCCAACCGGCCAATGACCGATTTCGCCCCGCAGTTTGAATATAAGCCGTGGACGACGAGCTTTGACGAGGTGATTGCCGCGACCGAATTATGCGATGCCGAGGAACTCACGCGGCTGCGCGCGTATCTCGACCAGCAGTTGATGCATTTACAAAGCGCGGTGAGCAAGCTTGCCAACCGGTTGCAGCGGCGGCTGATGGCACAGCAGAATCGCAGCTGGGATTTTGATCAGGACGAAGGGATGCTTGATGCGGCGCGGCTCGCCCGCGTCGTCATCAACCCGATGCAGTCGCTCAGCTACAAGATTGAGCGCGAGACTGATTTCAAGGACACCGTCGTCACGTTATTGATCGACAATTCGGGGTCGATGCGCGGGCGGCCAATCTCCATCGCGGCGATCAGTGCGGATATTCTGGCGCGCACGCTCGAGCGGTGCGGCGTCAAGACCGAGATTTTGGGCTTCACCACGCGCGCCTGGAAGGGTGGGCAGGCGCGTGAAAGCTGGCTGGCGGCGGGGCGTCCACCCCAGCCGGGGCGGCTCAATGACATCCGGCACATCGTTTATAAACAGGCAGATGAACCGTGGCGGCGTGCCAAGGCCTCGCTCGGCCTGATGATGCGCGAAGGGTTGCTCAAGGAAAACATTGATGGCGAGGCGTTGCTCTGGGCGCATGCCCGGCTGATCGCGCGGCGTGAGGATCGCAAGATTTTGATGGTGATTTCGGACGGTGCGCCGGTTGATGATTCGACCCTGTCGGTCAATTCGGGCAGTTTTCTTGAACGCCATTTGCGGCAAGTGATCGGCTGGATCGAGGCGCGCTCACCGGTGGAGCTTTGTGCAATCGGTATCGGCCATGATGTGACGCGCTATTACAGCCGCGCCGTGACGATCATGGATGCAGAGCAACTGGGCGGGACGATGATTGAACAGCTCGCGGCGCTGTTTGATACCAAATGACCGCTACCGTCGGTGCGCCTGAGCGCGGTTTTCAGGGGCCGGTGAAGCGATCTGTGACAATCGCGGGACACGCAACCTCGATCAGCCTCGAACCTGTTTTCTGGACCGCGTTGGAAGCGACGGCGAAGGCCCGCGCTTTGCCGCTCAGCGCGCTGGTGGCGCAAATCGACGCGCTACGGATCGTCGCGGATAACCCGCCCAATCTGGCGAGTGCGGTCCGATCATGGATTTTATCGGACACGCTCCATAATCTTGCGATTAACTCGCAATAGCGTTGACTCTGCGAATGATTCGCAATAGCTGCGGCTTCACATATCCACACAGGAGTATGAAGCTTGCCGGATCAGTCAGCCAACACACGATGCAAACGACCACGGCGCGCGCTCTTCTGCGTCGCCTTGGCTGGCAGCGCGTGGCTGTCGACGCCAGGACTGGCGCAGAATGCAGACGTCCCCGCAGACTCGTCCGACACCGACATTATCGTCAATGGCCAGCGTTCCGGCTATGGAGTCGATGTAACGAGCACCGCGACGAAAACACCGACCAAGCTGAAGGACATCCCGCAGGCGATAACGACGATCAGCGAACAGCAGATTGCTGATCGCGCCTTCCGATCGATTGCCGATGTGCTTCGCGCGGTGCCGGGGGCGACCCATTCGCAAGGCGAGGGTCACCGTGACCAGATCATCCTGCGTGGCAATTCCTCAACGGCCGATTTTTTCGTCGATGGCATTCGCGATGACGTGCAATATTATCGCCCGCTCTACAATCTCGACCGCGTTGAGGTGCTGCGCGGGCCAAATGCGATGACGTTCGGCCGCGGCGGCGGCGGCGGCGTCATCAATCGTGTCACCAAACAGGCCGAGCTGAACACTTTTTTGAGCGGCGTTAGTTCGGCGGACAGTTTTGGAGCGTGGTTTGTGTCAGCCGATGCCAATCTGAAGCTCGGCCAGGGCGTTGCGGCAAGATTAAACGTGGTGCACGAGGATTTTGCGACTCACCGCCAAGTCTATGGCGGACGCGTGACGGCGCTTAATCCGACGATCAGCATCATCGATGGTGACGCAACCAAATTTACGCTTTCCTATGAGTTTATCGATGATTCGCGCATCGTTGATCGCGGCATTCCCTCGTTCAACGGCCGACCCTTGCCGGGGGTTCGCGATCAATTTTTCGGCGTGGCGAGCGTCAATCGCTTCGGCTTTGTCGGTCATGTCGCGCGTGGGACGGTGGAGCACAGGCTGTCTGATGCCCTGACGGTCACGAGCAAGCTGCTGTACGGCGATTATGACAAATTTTACCGCAATACCTTTCCAGCCGCCGCCGTCACCCTGACGGCAACGGGGCAGCAATTTTTCCCGGTTGAGGCTTATTTCGACGCAACGCTGCGCCAAAATCTGTTCAGCCAAACCGATCTTGTCTGGCGCACACGGACTGGCCCAATCGATCACGTCATTCTGGCCGGTGCCGAGTTTGGCAACCAGAACACCGTGTCGGCCCGTTTGAACGGCTTTTTCGACGGGACCGGCGGAGCGCCGTCGGGTCCCTTGCGGCTATCGGTGCCGCTGGCCGATCCGTTTGTCGTCCCGACGATTACTTTTCGGCCCGGTACGGGGCAGCGCGACAATCTTGGTCGAGCCAGCATCTTTGCAGGCTATGTGCAGGATCAGCTGAAATGGGGTCCGGTTGAATTGCTGCTTGGCCTGCGGCATGACCGATTTAATCTTTCGGTGACCAACCGGGTCACCAATCAACGGTTTGAGCGTTCCGATGCCTTGTGGTCGCCCAGAGTCGGGCTGGTCTATCATCCGATCGCGCCGGTCTCGCTCTATTTCAGCTATGCGCGCTCCTATCTGCCGCAGTCGGGCGACCAGTTTACCTCACTCGATGTAACAAGTGCAGCACTTCAGCCCGAACGGTTCGACAATATCGAGCTTGGCGCAAAATGGGAGCCGAGGCCGGGGTTGCTGATCGGGCTTGCCGCCTATCAGCTTGATCGCACCAACACACGTGCCGCCGGGCCCAACCCTGGACAGACCGTCTTGACAGGAGCGCAGCGCAGCCGCGGGATCGAGCTTGAGGCGCAGGGCCAGATTGCGACCAACTGGCAGTTGAGCTTCGCTTATGCGCTCCAGGAGGCAAAAATCGTTGAAACCACAACCGCGGCGCCTTCGGGACGCGCCGTGCCGCTGGTGCCGCGCCATTCGCTGTCGATCTTTAGCCGCTATGATTTCACCACGGGCTTTGGGTTGGGGCTGGGTGTTGTCCACCAATCGGACCGTTTCACCTCGGTATCGAACAGCGTCGTGATCCCCGCCTTCACCCGTTTCGATGCCGCACTCTTCTTCAAGCTCACCGATCGCATAGAAGCGCAGATCAATATCGAAAATCTGTTTGATACGGGCTATTTCCCGACAGCGTTCAACGACAATAATATCTCGACCGGTGGCCCGCTGAACGCGCGCGGCACGTTGCGCTTCAGGCTCTGAGCCGAGAAGACTGCGCCACTATCGCCCAAGCAAGACGCGCGCCTGCCCCGCGATTTGTGCCAGCATTGCCGCATTTGGCGCGGGCGCGCGCCGGGCCCTGTCCACCAGCAGGCGGAACCGGGCGACCTGCGGGGCATTGCCGGTCAGCCAGTCTGTCACCAGCACCTGCGGGTCTGCGCCCTGCCCACGCGCCAGAAAATCCAGCCTGATCTGTTGAAAATCGCGCGCTAGGCTGGCAATCAGCAAACGCTCCCACGGATCGCTCGAATCTATCCGCGCCGCAATCGCCTGTGCCCAATCGAGCCCGAGCGCCTGTCCTAGCTGAGTGAAGGCCCGCGTGAGGACAATCTCGTTTAATCCGGTCCTTTGGCTCAAATCAGCGAGGCCGACGGCACCATCCAATTCAAACAGTCGAACGACCTTCTGGACAAGGTGGATCGGCGCGCCGTGCCCCTCCAACTGGGCAGCGATCCGGTTGCTTTGCGCAAGCGTTTCATCCAGCAGCAAGGCCTTGGTCTGCTGATCCAGTGCGCTGATACCCTTGCCGATCCGGTCAAGCACCGCACCCGGCATAGTGCCGGGTCGGCAGACCCGCAGCAGGTCTGCGATTTGTGAGCGGGCGGCGACGGCAACTTCGTCAAACAAGCCGATCCTGGCGGCTTCGGGCATTTCGCTGGTTTCAATTTCAGCCCAGAGCACGGGCAGATTGAAAAGCCGTTCCACCACGACAAACATCGCGACAATGTCTGCCATGGCAGCGCCTTCTTCCTCGGCAAGCTCAAAGGGATGCACGACACCCAGCCGGTTGATCAGCCGGTTGGCCAGTTTGGTCGCGATGATTTCCTTGCGCAGCCGGTGGCTTTCGATGGCGGGTGCCAGTTTGGCGCGCATTGCGCCCGGAAAGGCGGCGAGCAAATCGGGCAAAAGCAGCGGGTCGTCACCCAGCGCACTTTTTTCAATGGCGGCCTGCAAAGTGAGCTTGGCCGTTGCCAGCAATACCGCGAGTTCCGGCCGGGTCAGCCCGCGACCTTCCTGCGCACGGCGCAGGAGATCATCATTTCTCGCAAGCCCCTCGACCGCGCGGTCAAGGTTGCCACCGGACTCCAAAATCTCGATCAGCCGCACATAGCTTGGTAAGGTGCCGACACCGTCACTCTCCATGATCGACAGCGCAAGTGTCTGCAGGCGGTTATCCTCCAGCACCAGGGCTGCCACGTCATCGGTCATCGATGCGAGCAGGGTGTTGCGGTCTTCAAACGCGAGCCGCCCCTCATTCATCTCCCGATTGAGCGCGATCTTGATGTTGACCTCATTATCCGAGCAATCGACGCCTGCCGAATTATCGATGAAATCAGTGTTGATGCGACCGCCGTGCGCGGAAAATACGGTGCGTCCCGCCTGGGTTACGCCCAGATTGGCGCCTTCGCCGATGGCGGTTGCGCGCAGTTCCTCGGCATTGACGCGCAAACGGTCATTGGCAGGGTCACCGACCTGCAAATTGCTCTCCGCCGCTGCCTTTACATAAGTGCCAATGCCACCGAACCAGATCAAATCGGCATGGCTCCTCAAAATCGCGGAGATCAGGGAGACCGGGTCAATTTCAGCAACGGTCAACCCCAGCATCGCTTGAACCTGCGGGGTCAGCTTGATGATTTTTTCTGTGCGAGCATGGACGCCGCCGCCCGCCGAGATCAGTGAAGCGTCATAATCCGCCCAGCTTGACCGCGGCAGGGCAAACATCCGTGCGCGCTCGGCCCAGCTTGTCGCTGAATCGGGATCGGGATCAAAGAAGATGTGGCGGTGGTCAAAGGCAGCAACGAGCCTGATCTGTCGTGACAGCAACATGCCGTTGCCAAAGACATCGCCGGACATATCGCCGCAACCGACGACGCGGATCGGTTGCGTTTGCACATCGACCCCGCGCTCGGCAAAGTGGCGCTGGACGGAGATCCAAGCGCCCTTGGCGGTGATCCCCATCGCCTTATGATCATAGCCAACCGAGCCACCCGAGGCGAACGCATCGCCCAGCCAGAAACCGCGCTCCAACGCGATTGCATTGGCGATATCGGAGAAAGTCGCGGTGCCCTTGTCGGCAGCAACGACGAAATAAGGGTCTTCGGCGTCGTGGATCACAACGCGGTCGGGATGGACGAGCTTTCCATCGACGATATTGTCAGTGATCGACAGCAAGGACCGGATGAAAACCCGGTAACTCTCGGTTCCTTCCGCCAGCCAGGCGTCGCGATTGGCAGAAGAAGGCAGCATTTTGGGATAAAATCCCCCTTTGGCGCCCGTCGGCACAATCACGGCATTCTTGACGCGCTGCGCCTTCATCAGCCCCAAAATCTCGGTGCGGAAATCATCGCGCCGGTCGGACCAGCGAAGGCCCCCGCGAGCCACCGGGCCAGCCCGCAAATGGATACCCTCCACCCGTGGGCTATAGACCCAGATTTCGCGCCACGGCACGGGTGCGGGCAGGCCGGGGACAAGATGGCTGTCAAGCTTGAATGCCAGCGCCTCATGCCCGGCGGGTGCATAGGCATTGGTGCGCAGCGTCGCCGCGATAACGCCGTTGATGGCCCGCAGAATACGGTCATCATCAATTGCCAAAACTGTTTCCAACCCGGCATTAATCGCCTCAACTGCTGCCGCAATCGCTTGTTGATCAGGCCCGTTTGGCGGCTGGTGCGCCGCCTCAAAGCGCGCAATCAGCGCTGCGGCAACGGCGGGTGCATGGCGCAGTGTATCAACAACAGTCGTCAAACCGTAAGACAGGCCAGCCTGCCGAAGATACCGGAACCAGGCACGGAACAAAACGACCGAAAACGGGCTGAGCGCTGCATCAACGATCAGCCGATTAAAAGCATCATTTTCTGCCTGCGCCTCGAGTACGGCGGCGATTGCGCCCTCGAGCACCGATGTGTCGCCTTCCAGCGCGCCCGGGGTCGCATCGACGCCTGCCTGAATCTCAAAATCATGGACAAAGCCTTCGGCCTCATCGGTTAGCGCGGTTGGCACCTCCCCAATCACGTGAAAGCCAAAATTCTCGAGCACGGGTACTGCGTCGGACAGCGCCAGTGCGCCACCGAAACGATAGATTTTCAGCCGCGTCTCCCCCTCGTTTTTGTAGATGCGGACCGAGCGTCCTTCGGCTGTTTCCAAGCCTGCCAGGCGGACAATAT
Source organism: Sphingomonadales bacterium (assembly GCA_038316685.1). Lineage (GTDB taxonomy): Bacteria > Pseudomonadota > Alphaproteobacteria > Sphingomonadales > Sphingomonadaceae > Sphingomonas. The sequence goes on along the minus strand of JBBQAU010000068.1, from coordinate 3,087 downwards.
CGCGGGCCGCCTCTTCAGGCGTGCTCGTCGCGCGATAGGCCTCGGGGAAGGTTGCGGCATGTCGCAATGCCAGGCGCGCGGCGCGCGCTGGCTCAATTGCTTCGCCAAGCGCTGCCTCAACTGCCGGCACCCAACCCCGCACCATCCGTTCGATTCGATGGTTCAGCGGTGCAGGATCAGGCATGCGCCCATCGCCGCGCAGGTCAAACGTATATCGGATCATCGCCACGACGCCGTCTTCGAGCGCTATTGACCAATTCAGCAACGAACCGTTTGATGCCTCGGCCAGCATATCCCCAATCGCGATCCGGCGCACGGTCGACAAATCGTCGCGCGGCAGCCAGACGAATGCAAACATGTGCCGCCCCAACATGCTGCGCACGAGCACAATCTGTGGACGAGGCCTGTCGGCCAGTGACATCGCCGTCAGCGACAATTGTTCAAGCGAGGCCTGGTCAAACGCCGTCACCAGATCATGCGGCAGCGCGGTTAGCGCGTGACTGAGCGCCTTGCCGGCATGGCTGCGCGGATCAAATCCAAATTTTTCTTCAAGTGCGGTCAGTCGCGCGCGCAAAACGGGCACGGATTCAGGAGCGGTATTGAGCGCGGCACTCGTCCAAAGGCCGGCATGAATCGACAAGCCAACAACCTTGTCCGCTTCGAAGATTGGAATAATGGCCAGATCAATCGGCACGTGCCGATGCACGCTGGAGATCAGGTTTGATTTAACCAGCAGAGGCGCGCTGTTTCCTTCTTCAAACCAGGCCACGGCCAGGGCGCGTGAAGATTCCGCCAGCAGCGGCACAGGTTGCGAGTTGCGGGCAATGCCCAGCGCATCAAATGTTGTGCCGTCGCGTCGCCACTTCTCGTGTCCAAGCAGCGTGAAATGCCGATCAAGAAACCATTCGAGCAGCGCTGCGCCCTCGCTCGCCGCCACAGTGCCGATCGCGGCAATTGTCGTTGTGTCGGCGACCATTGCCGCTTGCAGCGCGCTCCAATCAATGACGGCCGCCCGCACGTTGATCAGATTGCGCTCAATTTCCGACACCAGGATACGCCGACGCCGCGCATCAACCCGTTCCATCTCCAGATAGATCATTGATTCAGGGACACCCTCACCGACGCTTTCCAGCGTGCCTTCCGACGTCCGCGTGACGAGCAGGACGGGGTGGATGATGCGGTGGATGGCGATGTCCTGAGCGCCAATGGTGGCGGCAATTGAATCAACCAGGAACGGCATGTCGTCATTGACGATGGCCAATCTCATCTGCCGGTTCGCGTCATCGGCGCTGATCGTTTCTAATTCCATGCGCGCCGTGCCCGCTGGCCTCAGTCCTGCCGCCGCTGCCATAAAGCGCGCTGCTTCAGCTCGTTCAGCCTCGCCGAACCCCTCCAACTCGCCCGGCAAGGCCCCCTCGACAAGCCGGACAGCAAGCGCGTCCGACAGTGATTTAAGCGTTGTTTTAGCCATGACGTCCTTATGCGCCGGGGCGATCATGATCTCAAGAGTCGCATCGGCAATCGCCACCCCTGAACCTAAGTCAGCCCGCGTTTATCGGGCGATTTTCGCCATCGCACGAGCGGTGAGCGGATCGGCGGCGGCCACGCTGCCAATGATATCCAGCGCGCCATTGCCGGCATTGCGCGCCACCAGCACGACATAATCGCCAGCGCCGATATCGGTCGCGACATTGACCTGAGCAAGGGCCGGTCGCCCGCGCAGCGTTTCAGCAGCGGACAGCACTTGAACCGTCAGCGATGGCAAGCGGCGCTGCGCGCGTTCTGCCGCCACAATCCCCTTGATGCCCCCTTCTGCCATATCGAGAAAGTCGCCGAGTGCCCCGGCAGGAACATTGCAGCGTCGGGCGTGAGCAAGAACGGCGGCGAATTCTGTCAGTCGCTTCTTGTCATAGGCTGCGCCAAAGACCAGCTTTACCACCGGCGTCATCGGTGCCCGCGCCTGGCGCGTAATTCCTGCTGCGTTCAGCAACTCAGTATAGTCGGCCGAATTGCTCTCAGCGGCTGCGGCAAATTCGTGCGCCGCACCGAGCGCCCGGTAAAGCGCAAATCGGCTTCGCGTATCGGCAACCACAACGCTCGCCGCTGCTTGGCGCGCTCGTGCCAAATGCGCTGGAAGCCCGCCAGCAAAATAGTCATCAGAGTCGGCAAGAGACGCTGAGTCCGGCATCGATCCCTGCGGGTCATTGTCGTCAAGCTGTGCGCTCGGGCCGCTTGCCCATGTCGGTCCAGCTTTGGGGGCGGCTGAGCCCGGTTGGACCGCAGCGGCCACTTCCGCGGTCAGGCTCGCCTGGGTTTCTGCATCGACCAGTTCTTTCCAGTTGATCACCCCATAAATGAAATCAATATGTTCATGATCTGAGGAGAACGGCATCAATATGCCACGATACACGGTGTTAAAGCCGCGCCTGCTCACAAATTCGGCCTCAAACCCGATAGGCGTGCGGTTGGCGATAATCTGCAGATAATGATCAGTCAGTCGTGAGAGCAGCGATCGGCTCGGCACCTGGGCGATGCGCGTGATTGAGCTGTCGAGTTCGGATTCCTCACGTAGTTTCGCACCGAGGAACTGGATTGCCGGGTCTTCAATCCCGCCGGTAAAGTCAAGCAACACGCTGTGCGGGCCGAAATCAGCGATGTTATCAGGGTCGAGATCCGCAATCGACGGATAGGCGCGCCCCTGAAGCAGCGAAACCCAATAATTATAGGCGCGCACGTGCATGCGGTGTTCGTTGGTCCCGATATCGCACGTGGTATTATCATCGACACACAGATCGGGCTCTTCGTGAATGGTCGATTCCGGCCCATCGTCGTCAAACCCGCGCAGCGTATCCATTCAGATATCCCCATGAGCAACGCGCCCGTTTCAGACCCTGTTTGCCCCAATACGGTAAATGTTCAGTAAAGCCCGCCGCAGGCTATCCGCTTGTCAGCCCGCCGATGACCTGATAAGCGCCGCTGCCTGATCTGGGGGCCTTGCCCCGATCCGATGTGCCGCTTTAGCTCAGCTGGTAGAGCATCGCATTCGTAATGCGGGGGTCACAGGTTCGAGTCCTGTAAGCGGCACCA
>JBBQAU010000067.1:0-10729 GCA_038316685.1 Sphingomonadales bacterium | reverse complement strand
AAGTTTCCGGTGATCCCAACTGTTTGAGCGCTCGTAAGAATAAGACGTGCCATTTTATCGACTCCCTAGTAAATTGAGTTTCGGCAATAATGCCAAATTAATTTTTGTATTAACCAAAGGTAATGAAGTTAAACCCAACCGCCGCCGTGGCCGTTGCGAGATTAAAGACAAACGCGGCCGGACTGACGACGTTCAAGATAAAGATCGAATTTACCGCACCAGTTGCGTTATTATTGAACGAAAGTTGAAGATCGTTCGCTGTAGCCCCCCCATCGAAATTACCAGTCGTGAACGAGTAGTTCGCCGCTGTCGCTCCTGTCACCGCAATACTATCACCAGCCGTAAAGTTGATGATATTAACGTTACTGGTAACAGCTGCATTGTCTGTGAACGTAACGTTGCCCGAAGCACCATCAACCGTCGCACGCGTTGAAAGTGTGCCAACATCGATGCTGCTCGTGGTCCCTACCGGCGGCGGCGTAACCACTGGTGGCGCTGCCCCAGCCTGCTGGAAGAAGTCAGCGCCGACGGCTGTTTCTGCCGAAGCTTCAGAGTTGATCAGCCCGACGAACCCGGCTGGTAGAACCCCCGTCAGTCGAATGCTGCTAACGGTCCCGGCATTGTTATTGCTGATCAAGATGTCATTACCGACAGATGTGAAGCTGTAGGCCGAGTTTGGAGCGTTCGAGACTGCAATAATGTCCTGTCCGGGGATAAAACCCACCACCTGAACATTGTTGGCGACATTGGCATTCTCTGTGAATGTGTCCACAGCGGCAGTCGCATTCAGCGTGAAAACCGTCGCCAGGTTGCTGTCGTTATCAGTATCGAGGCTTGCCGTCGTTGGTGTTCCCGTAGCTGCTGCCAACTGGAAGAAGTTGCGGCCAACCGCTGCTTCTGCCGAAGCCTCAGAATTGATCAGTCCGGTGAAACCGGCAGGCACAATCCCTGCAACGCGAATGTCACTGACGCCCGCGGCGTTGTTGAGGCTGATAAGAACATCATTGCCGATTGCAGTGAAGCTATACGCCGACGTCGCCGCGTTAGAGACCGCGATGATGTCCTCTGCTGCATTGAAGCCATTGATCAGAACAGTGTTACCAATGTTCGCGTTTTCAGTGAAAACCTCAGGACCCGCGTTTGCTGTAATCGTAAACCGCGTGGCCAGGTTAGCATCGTTATCGGCATCCAAATTCACTGTAACGACCGGGATCGGCGCGACCGTCAGATTGATCGTCTGAAGGGCGGTGGCGCCAGCGGTGTCGGTTACGGCGATCTTGAAGCTATCCGTGCCCGTAAAGCCAGCGGTCGGCGTGTAGGTGTAAGTGCCGTTGGCGTTAATTACTGCTGTGCCCTTGGTGGCAGCCAGACCCAACGAATACGCCAATTTGTCACCGTTGGTCGCGACGTCAACATCGGTCGCAACGGACGTACCAGCAAAGACGGTGCCTGCTGTAAAGGTCGCCGCTGCAGTTGCGAGTAGACCAAATGTCGGCGCATCGTTGACCGGTGCGACCGTCAGGTTAACAGTCTGAGTCGTCGAAGCGCCCGCACTGTCAGTTACCTTGACGGTGAAACTATCAGCACCGTTAAAGTCCTGGCTGCCCAGATAGGTGTAGGTGCCGTCAGCGGCGACCGTTACCGTCCCCCTGGTCGCACCTGTGCCGAGTGCATAGGTTAATTTATCGCCATTGGTTGCGATATCAACGTCGGTTGCAGTGACTGCACCCTTGAACAAGACGTCTTCGGTTGGTGCAGCGGTGACGGTCGCAGTAGCAAAAACCGGCGCGTCGTTGGTTGGTGCGACAGTCAAATTAACCGTCTGAACCACCGAGGCACCAGCAGTGTCAGTCACCTTGATCGTGAAGCTGTCTGCGCCGTTAAAATCCTTGCTGCCGAGATAGGTATAGGTGCCATCAGCACTGACGGTCGCCGTGCCCTTTGTTGCCGCTGTCCCGAGCGAGAACGTCAGTTTATCACCATTGGTGGCGATATCGACGTCGGTTGCTGTCGCCTTGCTGCTGAAGAGAACATCCTCAACCGCCGCTGCAGCGACTGTGGCCGTCACAACTGGCGCGTCATTTACCGGCGCAACGGTCAAATTGACCGTCTGAATTGCCGAGAGACCGCCAGCGTCAGTCACCTTGATCGTGAAACTGTCAACCCCGTTGAAATTTTGCCCACCAAGATAGGTGTAGGTGCCGTCAGCAGCGACGGTTACCGCGCCTTTGGTTGCAGCCGCGCCCAAAGAATAGGTGAGTTTATCACCGGCATTGGCGTCTGTCGCCGTCACCGCGCCCTTGAACAAAAGGTCTTCGGTCGGCGCGGCAGCAACGGTTGCTGTTGCAAAAACGGGCGCGACGTTTGCAGGCGTTGGTGTTGGTGTTGGTGTTGGTGTTGGTGGCAGCGGTGGCGGTGTAGCAGCGCGCCCACCGCTCGTGGCAGCAACGACGCCCCCGACAACGGCTGCAACGGCAGCGACGACCAAAATCGGATTGATGCGATCACCGCCGTCTGAATTAGCAGCATTGTCCGACGACTGGTCGCTTTGGGCATCGACTGCGGAGGCATCATGAAGCATCGACGCGAGCGATGCATCACCAACTGAACCCATGTCCTGCGCAGCAACCTGGGTTTGGCCCTGCGGGTCGCGATTCTTGGCAGTTTCTTCGACTTCGTCCTTCTTAATCTCGTCTGGATTAACCTTGGCGTGAGGGGCCTTACCGTCGACCAAAGCGAGCTTGTCGACGATCCGAGAAGCAACCTTCCCTGGTGCGGCCGGATGCATTTTGCCCGCGTGCATTGCTGGCTGCGCCGTTACCTTCTTCATAAACACCCCTTTTACCTGATCTAGCCGTGGACATCAGCGGTTTACGCCTAGCCAATTGGCGTTGTCTACATTCTCGATCAGGCGAAGGCAAATCCTAATTTTTCAACGTCATGACGTCCTGCGCCCCTGATGCAGGAACCATAAACAGTTGATAAAAAACATTTTTTTGTAATAATCTGTCCTGTTGCGTATTTAGCACACACGGTAACAAGGCTCCAAGGCCAGCGGGCAAAGCAAGGTTATGGTCCGCTCACCCGGCCCTCTGCCAGTCAGCCTCATGGATCGTTGTTCACGGTTCACCGCTTGCAAGGATCGGGTCATCGTGGGACCGGCGCTGTGGGACGGCTGCGGTAGAACGGATCCTTGCCCGCCACTCATCCCTATCACCCTTTCTGGCGGCCCCCTTATGCTTCCGGCCGGTCTGCCCTACCCCGAATCACCTCACCGTTCCGTCATGGATTCGGAGAAAGTCTTGGTGATCGGCTTCATCAGATAGCGCAGCACGGTGTTGTCCCCGGTCTGAATCTCAACACTCGCTGTCATGCCAGGCTGTATCTCGATTCTTTCGCCCGGCAGATGCGGCTTCATTGGGCTGGTATCCACCGACACATGGACACGATAGTATGAGTAATCACCTTGCGGGCGCTGCTCGGTCTGCGTGTCGGGGCTGATGAAGGTTACTTTGCCCTCTCCTGAGCCGTAAATCGATGAATCATAAGCATCGAACTTGATCGAAGCGGACTGACCCAGTTTTAGATAGGCGATGTCGGACGGCACAACCTTACCCTCAACGATGAGCTTATCGCCCGTCGGCACGATGCTGAGCACCTCATCGCCAGCACGTAATACGCCACCGATCGTCGTCAGTCGGACGTTCTTGACGATCCCATCGACCGGGGCGCGAATTGTCGTGTCCTTGAGTATTTTTTCCCGCTGCGCCAGCGATTCACGTGCAGCCAGCAGGTCCTCTTCGGTTTTGGTATATTCCGTCTGGAGATCCTGCAGATATTTGTTGCGAACGTTAACAGTCTGCGACCGAAATTCGGACACGGATCGTTGCAATCGGAGCACGTCTGATTTTGCGACGTCCCCGGCCTTCAAAAGCGGCAGGTTCATGCTCAGCTCCTGCTGCACCAGGCTTTGCATTTCGCCCAGTGATCGGACCTGATCTTGAAGCGCCTGTCGACGTTTTTGATAAAGGAGTGTTTGATTTGCGATCAAATCGGGAAAGGCCTGAACTTCCGGCGGAAAGTGCAGCGGTCTGCCAAAAAGCTCTGCATTGATGCGCGTCATGGCCGACATGAGTGAGGCCACCTTGCCCCGCCCTTCGCCCACGGCTGAACCAATTTTAGTGTCGTCGAGCTGGACCAACAGCTGGTTTTCTTTCACGTGCTCGCCTTCGTGAACCAGAATCTGGGTGATCACACCGCCATCGCCGCTCTGCAGCACTTGCAGTCGGCCAGTGGGAATTACCTGGCCTGGCGCGCGGCTGACTTGCTCAAGCTTGGCGTATGCGGCCCATACTCCGAGAAAGATCAGCAACAAAAACACAGTAATGATGACGACCGTAGAAATACGGCTGTTGGTAATGCGCGAGGAGTTCATGGCGTTTACTCTCACATCGCCTGGACGGCGGGAACGGTCTTGACTTGCGAAGGGGCTGCGCGCGGGGGATCGGCCTGCGGCGGGCTGGTCAATCGCGCGATTACCTGATTGGTCGGCCCATCAAGCTGGAAATTGCCGTTACCCATCAGGACGACGCGATCGACCATGCTCAAGAGCTGCAGCTTGTGGGTCACAAGGATCAACGTCTGATGGGGCTTTAATTTCTCCTTGATCACTCTCAGCACTCTGGCTTCGGTATCAACGTCAAGGCTCGAAGTAGGCTCGTCTAAAAGCCAGATGGCGGGATCAGTCAACATCAACCGGGTAAGCCCGGCCAACACGCGCTGACCACCGGAAAGCCCCCGGCCGCCTTCACTAATCGGCAAGTCAATGCCGAGCGGGTGGGCCCTTATCAAATGATCAAGACCGGTTCGCTCTGCTGCTTCCATCAGCGCGTCATCGCCGGGGTCGGGGATGCCAAGCAGGAGGTTATCGCGCAAGGTGCCATTCACCAGCCGGTATTCCTGTGGCAGATAACCAATTTGCGACCTCAGCACATCATCAGCAATCAGCGTTGCGTCGAGCCCGTCAAGCAACACCTGTCCCTCGCGGGGCGCATAGAGCCCAGCCAACAAACGTAATAAGGTAGACTTGCCTGATCCAATACCGCCAATCACGCCAATCCGCTCTCCTGCGACGACCTCAAACTTGGGGATTTGAATGCCGACCTTCGCGCCAGCATGGACAAACGTCATATCCCGCAAACTGATCGCGCCGCGCAACCGCGAAGGACGGAGCTGTTCGACACCGGCTGGTTTGTCTGGCGTCAGCTTCATGATGCCGTCGAGCATGCCGAGCGAGACGCGCGTATAGGTCCATCCCAACACCATGCTGGGAAGCTGACCGATCAACGGTCCGTTGATCCTGCCCGCCAGAATGGAACAGGCGATCAAGGCGCCCATTGTCATATTGTTGCGATAAACTTCCACCGCGCCCCAGACGATCAAACCGACATATGCGGTCTGTTGGACAGTGCCGAAAACAGAGCCCGCAATTGACTGTAGGTCCTTTACGGGCAACTCTGCTTCGTTAAGGTCCTCGTTCAATCGGTTCCAGCGTGCCAGAAAATACCAATGGCCGCGATTGGCCTTGATGGTTTCTGCCGAGTCCAATGCCTCGACGAGCAAGCCGTTCTTACGATAGCTGCTGACCTGAACCTTAGCCGAATCTTCCCGGATCAACCGAGCAAGCACAAAAGCAATCAACATCGACACGACGAAGCTGATGATCATCACCGTCGCGATGATCCCGCCGAGCTGGAAAACCACGAAAATGAATAACAATGCAAACGGAAGGTCCGCAATCGCAAAAATAGTTGCCGAGGACATGGTTGACCGGATCTGCTCGAGCCCTTTAAGTTGCGCTGCGAGCGTGCCGATCGAGGGTGGTCTCGCGTCGAGCCGGACTGACGTCGCCCGCGCGAAAAAATATTCGGATACCTCGCGGTCAATTTGGACCGCCTCGATCTCAAGCAATCGAGCACGCATAATCCGCAAAATAAAATCAAATACCAATGCTATGAGCACGCCGATTGATAGCACCCAGAGCGTCGAGAAAGCGCCGCGCGGGATCACCCGGTCGTAAACCTGCATCGAGAAGATCGAGGTTGCGAGTGCAATCATATTAATAGCGATGGTCGCAATGATCGCGATTACGATCGGTTGCTTGCGCCGGACAATTGATTCCCAAAAAACCGCAAATGCGTTCTTATATTGCTTCTCGCTTGGCGGCTCCGGCATCGCGATGTCATAAAAGGTGACGTCTAAATCAAGCAGCCACTGCTCGCGGTGGCCATCGATCAGCACCGTTGCGCGCCTGCTATCGTCGAGCCGTTCGGCCACTACCCAACCATGCTGAACATGATGGGCGAGTAACGGGAAGAGGTGAGCGGTCGGAACCGAGGCCATACGGTGCGGACGCGGCCAGCCGATTTGCTCGGCCACCGCTTCCAGCGCGCTTGGATCGCTACCCTCGCCTGGCATGTGGTGCGCAGGGTCCGACCAGCCGGGTCGTAGCTGGATACGACGCAATCGCGCCAAAGTCGTCAAAGCGCTCAAAATGTTCCGCATAGCTTCTTCGCTCACTTTTGAGAGTCATCGTGCACCAGCCGCCAGCGGCCGGACACCAGATTTAGGCGGGTAGCCGCAGATTGAGCGCCGACTTCCGCCTGCGTCAAGCTCGACTGGTTGGCAAGGTGTTCGCGAAGCGAGTTCAACACATCCAACCAGGAGCGTCGGCCAGCGATGAACTGCCGGACATAGCTTTCACTGACCCGACCCGCAGTCTCAGAAGCCACTTCTGAGACTTGCGCGCGCCGCACCGCTGCTTCCTGTGTGACCCGTTGCACTTCGACATTCTGTTTCAGCCGCCTGACCGCAAGCCCGACTTGCTGGGTTGCCTCGCGCGCGCGCGATGTCGCTGCAGAGACGGCGCTAAATTGCGAGAGACCGTTTGCTGTCTGGAGCTGCAAGCCGACCCCGAAGCGGCTACCAACGAAGTCGCTATAGGAATATTGAGCGTTGAGCTGCGGAAAGATGGCACCTCGCGAAACCTTGATCGCGTTCTGCGCCGCGTCCGCTGTGTATTGCAAGCGCTCGCGTGTCGGGCTGAATGCCACCGCCTCTGCCACAACATTATCCCAATTCTGTGCGGCTTTTGCGGGGATGAAGACCGGCACAGGGCCAATCCGATAGTTCGCATCACGCACTAGTTCAGCGAGTGTCCGCAGCGATGCTAGTCGCTGCGCCGAGATACCAGTAAGCTCCTGTTCGATCTGCGCTGCACGCGATCGCGCCAGTTGGAGATCGGCATCAGGACTAACCTCCTGATCGACGCGCCGACGTATCGTCTCAACGAGCCGCTGATGCGCTAAAAGACTATCCTTATATAAAGCCTCCAGGCGGGTCGAAAGCACGATGCTGTAATAGCTGTCTGATACCTGCTGTGCGACATCGAGAATTACCTCGCGCCAATTGGCAATCGCCGACTGTTCGATCGCTTCAGCGCGCTTGATATTGGCTTTGAGACGACCACCCGACCAGAGTGGGAGTTGCACAAGAACCGAAGGCGCGAGCTGCTCTGTAATCGGGGAGGATCGATCATAGAAAACAAAGCCGGTCGACAGCGCCGGGAACCGCAGCCATTTTGCACCCTTTACATCCTGAAGTGACGCGCGTGCCGATTGCCATGCTGCGACTACGGAAGGATCTTTCTCGGTCGCGATGGCGATCGCCTCGGCCAGAGCAGGCGGCGTCGACGGCGGCGGCTCGCTCCAGGAGAAGCGGGGTGATCCGCCAACGTCAGGCGCTATAACCGGACCATAAACCCCGTCTCGATCTGACGCGGACTGTGCGGACGACGAATCGGTCACAGGCGCTAAGTCAGCACCATCGTCCATCGACATGTCACTGCTCATATCAGTCAACGGCAAAACCTCAGTCGCCGGGTCGATCGTCTGGGGCAAAGCCTGATTCAACTTCGGCATGTAGGCGTCGTAAGTCTGCGCAGAGAGAATCGTCGTCGGTGTAAGCGCAATGAGGCCTGCACTGAGCACACGACCGGTCATGACTGTTGCACGGCGCCGCGATGCACGGGCTGACTGCCCGACAGCGGTCATGCAGCTATAATCATTGACCGAGTTCATGCTTGATCTCCTCCCCGATCGAAAGACGGCGCACACGGTGATCTCCGATATCGACGGTCGCGTGGACGAGCGACGCCTTCTTCAGCCGACCCAACACGGTATAAAACCCTCGATAAGACGTGCCTGACGCCGCCATTGTATCCGTAACGGGCGGCGTGCCGTTCAGTGCAATGTGCATTAATACCCTTCCCTCTGAACTCAGAATGCCGATCCCGCGGGCGAGACGCAGGCGTTCGTCAAACTCGAGCAGACTCGATAACTGATCGCGCGAGAGCTGAAGCGTTACCGCTGCGCCTTCCTTTTCGGTCTCAGTCATTCCGCCTCCGATTGATGTGCAGCGGTAAAATGCTCTGTCAGAAAAGTAAATGCAAATTTTGCATGTTTTTTTATGACAGCGAGTCCGTCTCTCATGGACAGCTCTCGCTGTCCGGCTTGCATCATCGCGACATTGAATTTGGAACCGGTTGATTCTGTCGCGCAAGAAACGCACGTGATCGCCAAAGTTTATCTAGATTCAGCTAGAGATGAAGCCGCTCAAACCGTCAAACGTCGCTTATCCTCCACGCGCAATCTCCGGTGTTGGCCCGGTAAAAATGCCCAATTTTATAACAATTTTCTTGGTTTGTTCTTAGTTTCTGAATTACAAAAAAAAGCCGGTTTTCTGCCCTTTTTAAAAAAAAGCTGCCCTCCAAAGGCGGAGGCCGCAGATTCGCATTCTGCCGGGTGCACCATTTTCTCAGGCGGTTGAACAGAAATGCCGGCGGCGTAAGGGGGATGCTGCGCGGGTGACACGCTGACAGCAGCCGCCCCGCGCCGACCGGCAGGAGACCCGAGAATGACGATGCAATTGTTCAGCTTCTTCTTTAGCTCCACCTCATACCGCGTCCGCATTGCGCTCCAGCTCAAGCACGTCGCCTATGACTATAACGGCGTTGATCTGCGCACCGACGCGCACCGGGCGGACAGTTTTACCCCGGCGCGCAATGCGACCGCCGCCTTGCCCGTCATCACGATGGACGATGGCATGAGCCTGGGCCAGTCGCTCGCGATTATTGATTATCTCGATGCGACCCATCCCGACCCACGCCTGATTCCCGCCGATCCGCTGGCGCGCGCGCGCGTGCTGGAGCTGTCGTATCTGATCGCGTGTGACATCCACCCGGTGAACAACCTGCGCATCCTGAAGTATCTCCAGGGGCCGCTCGGCCACAATGTTGCGGAAAAAGACGGCTGGTACGCGCACTGGATCGCCGAGGGTATGGCAGGCGTCGAACAATTGCTCACGCGTTATGGCCACGGCGCGTTCTGCTTTGGTGACGCGCCGACAATGGCCGATTGCTGCCTGATCCCGCAGATCGCCAATGCCGAACGCACTGGCTGCGACCTGACGCCCTATCCGCGCGCAATGGCCATTTATGCCCACGCAATGACGCACCCCGCCTTCATCGCTGCAAAGCCGCAGAACCAGCCTGATTTTGTGGGATGAGCCGCGAGGAGGGCGGGGCGGAGCGGCGGCGGCGGTGCTTGCCTAACCCGCCTCCGCCTCCGGCTCCGGCTCCGCCTCCTCATCCGGCTCCGGCTCTAGCTCCGGCTTCGGCGCTGGCTCCACCGCTGGTCCACCCGGCCACCCCGGCGGCACCTGAGCACCCGCAAGTTGCCACTGCGATTCGCCGTCCACCACCGACACGACGTCTTCGCTCATCGTCGGCGGGTCCAGCGTCCCGCGATAGGGGTTTGCGTCGCCGGGTAGCGCGACGAACTTGGCAGCAGGATGATCCATTGCTGCGTCGATTGCCGCCTCCCCGCCCTTGTCCATCGCCGCTTCGGCAGCGCGCGCGCGGGCAGCGCAAGCGTGCAGCGCGGCCTCAATCGCGGCATTGGCCTGTGCATCCAGCATCACGCCGTCAAAACCGTTGAGCGCGGCGGCGTGCTGATCATCGCGGTGGGCGCCGGCATCATCACCTTCCCCACCGCCGCCTGAGCCACCGCCGCCCAAGCCACCACCGCCTGAGCCAAAACCGCCTGAGCCAAAACCGCCTGAGCCTCCGCCGCTGATCACCGTGCGCACCGTCGTGGTTGAAGCCTGCGCCACTGCCCCCGCCGCCGCCTGCCCGCCTGCCGCGCCGTCGCTTTGCGAACCCGCCCCAACACCTGCTTCGGCGCGGGTGCTGAAATAGCTGATCGTGGTGCGCCGCCCCTGCGCATCCTGACCATAATGGCGCAGGCAGAACATGAGCAGCGCATCATTGGTTTTGCGGCGATACCCCATCAGCTTGCCCGCGGCGAACACCGGCACCTGCTCACCTTCAATCGCGCGTTCAAACGCAATGTCCTTCAACCGCGCCAGCCCGAAATCGAGCGCCGCATCCCACGCCCGGCGAAATCCCTCCGCACCGCGCGCCCGCCGCAAAGTGTAGCAATTGGCCTGCGCCATATTAACCATCGCCGCAGCGCGGCTGACGCATCCGGTATCAGCCAGCGCCTCGATAAACGCCTTTTGCCGTTCGGGCGTCCAGCCATCATGCCGGAACCGGCGCGGCACCGCCTCAAATTCGGCCAATGCCGGCCGATCCGCCCTCGCCACAGGCACC
>JBBQAU010000066.1:0-10740 GCA_038316685.1 Sphingomonadales bacterium | reverse complement strand
CCATGATCAGTCTCTCCCTCGGTCGATCCAGGTCGATGCCGGATCCATCACATGAGACTGAATAGCGCAATTTCAGGGGCAATGGCAATCTGTAATGGGTGCTTCATAAACCTTCTACAACCCAGTCTGGGCGCGGTGGCGAACAAACTTATTGGCCGTGGCTCGCGACCAGATCGACATCCGTGCCGCCATCACCGCGCGACGTCAGAAAGACCGCATATGCGGCATCGCCGCGCGTCCCGGCCAGCACATGCTGCCCGCCGTCGGCCTGATGCTCGCCCGAATAACCCGCGTTGCTGGCGCGCGTGTAATACCAGTCAATCACCGTTTGCAGCGGCGCGGCGCTGGCAAAACTCACGACCCGCAGCGCACAATTATTAGACTCATTACCCGCCGCCTCGGTCACGCGCGCATCGGGATAGAGCGGGAATTCTGCGGGCAGGCGCAGCGCCCAGCGTGTCGAATATTGCATGTTGGCAGAACAGGACCTGGCACCCCGACCGCTTTGCCGCGCGGCAAGCGCGCCCAGTGTCAGCGATCCCTTACGCGCGGCGCATTGCGGACAACCAGCGGCGTTATCGACGGGTGGTGCTGATTTGACGGCTTCGCTGATCGTTGCCGCAACAGGCGCGGCTCTGGTTAGGGTCTCAGCAGGTACAGGTGCTGAATAGGGCTGCGCCGGGGGCCGGATCGCATCATTATTGGCGGACGCGATCAGTGCCGGATCGACCATGATCTGGTCTTGCAAAGCACTCATCAACGCCGGATCGCGCGCATTGCCCGTGACATTGCCGTCTGCAAGCTCGGCATCGAGCGAATCGAGATTGCGATCCGCATCCGGCTGTTGCCCGCAGGCAAGCAGCAGTAACGGGATTAGCATGACCGTGATTGCCCGGGGGCCGCTGCGCACCATGTTCTTCGCTCCACAAACTCGCGGCGATTATGGCTGAAAAGGGGTTAACGAAGCGTTTTATGTCCAGGCTCGTTGAGCTCGACTCTTCTCCCCTCCGCTTCAGGGGAGTGATTTACGCGTCAAGACCAACGAGTCTGGATATTAGGCAGCGCGTCAAGAATCGAAGGTTAAGTGAGCACGGTGCTTGACATGACTAATACAGCTCCCCATTTAATCGTCATGTTTAACATCCTTTCCATCCTGATCGGAATGGTCGCCCTACCAATCAGCCTGATTGGCTTTATCCCCTTGCTTGGTTGGCTAAACTGGTTTGCGGTGCCGCTTGCCGCGGGAGGTGCAGCGATGGGCACGCTTTCCGGTCAGAAGAGTGGTCGCAATCTGAACCTGCTCGTCGTTCTGCTCGGCGGCGGCCGATTGATGCTGGGCGGCGGGATTTTCTAATCTATCGCCGCGCGCTCAGCGGCAGCGCCGCCTTGCGGTCACCGTCCGGTCAACGGCGCGCCCCGCCAGGGCACCGGCACCGGCACCAAGCAGTGTCCCCAACGTCCGGTCGCCACGGCTATCAAGTGACCTACCGACCAGCGCACCGCCAACACCGCCTGCGATCAGCCCGGTCGTGCCAGCCGAACGACGGCAATCGTTGCGCTGACGGGCGTCCTGACGGGCGTTGCGACGCTGCGCAGCGGCTTCATCTGGGAAACTCGTCACTGCCACGGGCACGGCCAGCGTCATCGCTGCACATGCCATCAATATTTTCTGCATCACTCACTCCTGTTTTCGTTGCACTGCATCATTATTACGCTATCGGAGCTTAACCGCAGGCAACACGCGAGTCATAACCGCGCAAGGTGGATTTCGGTCCGTGGCACCGCTGCAAAAATCTGTCCCCGTTATCCACGTTATTCACAGCCCCGATTGGCGTTTTTCTGCTTGGTGCGACTCACAAACACTGTCAGCATCAGATTTGTAAGCAGATGGTCTGACAGTGGGAAACCAAAGGAAGATCAAAAACTTAGGTCAGATAATTATGCCGGTGCCGCAAGGAAACCGCATTAATAATCTGGCGGGGTACCGATCCCAACGGAACGTGCAGGCGATGCGCAAGCGCCGTCTGCACGGGCCGAGGGTCGAGCCGGTGCCCAACGTGTCGCTCAAGCCGCAAGGTTAGAGCGGGGCGGGCCGGTTGAGACGGTGCTGGGGGTGGTCCTGAAAGGGAAACATACAGCCCGGGTAAGCTGACCGAAAACGCGAAGTCCAAAGCCCCCCGCGGCATGGACCGAGCATGCCGCCGAAACCAGAAGGCGCGGTTCCTGTAAAAGGGAGCGAGCGGATCGAAGTCCGGCGACCGGGGGTCGGCAGCGATGTCGGCCCCCATTTTCTGTTCCGACATTTTTGCGGGGCCTCGCGTTGATACGCGCCGCGCGTTAGATCATGGCAATGCTGCTGCCTGCCCTCCCCGCGCTTGCTGGTTTTCCGCAAACGATTGCGCACACCCTTGATCTGGTGGGGCTCGCCGTCTTTGCTGCATCGGGCGCGCTGGCCGCCGCACAACGCGGCCAAACCATTGTCACACTCGCCTTCTTCGCGCTGATCACAGGCGTGGGGGGTGGCACGGTGCGCGACCTGATGATCGGCGCACCGGTATTCTGGGTCAACGACAGTCGTGCAGCCGCAACCTGCCTGGGCGTCGCCTTCCTGATTTATATCACGCCTGCGCGCTGGTGGCAGGGATCGGCGCTTGCCTGGTTCGATGCGGTGGGACTTGCGGCTTATGCGGTGTTTGGCGCTGCAAAAGCGTTGGCCTATGGGGCGCCACCAGTTCCCGCAATCGTGCTGGGCGTTATCGCTGCCTGTGTCGGCGGCATCATCCGCGACGTGCTGGCAGGTGAACCCTCCATCATCATGCGTCCCGAAATTTACGTAACGGCTGCCGCCCTTGCCGCCGCCCTGCATGTCGCGCTGGTCAGCCTTGGAATGCCGGTGATTGAATCAGCTGTCATTGCGGCGGCGGCAGGCTTTGCGTTGCGCGCGGCTGCGATCAGTTGGAAGCTCGCGCTGCCCGCCTACCCGCGCAATCGGTAAGCCCGGCCAACATTGTCCATCCTCAAGTCTTTGTAAAATAACGCGAACATTGTTTCGTAGCAGCCCGTCAAACCCGGATGACGCCGATTTCGGTGAATGGCCTCGGCTCAATCGGCGGCACGACTGAATCGTTCAATTCGCACTGCCAGAAACCGACATCGATCCACTGGCCCTGCTTAAACCCAATTTCCCGATACATCCCCGCACGCCGAAACCCGACCGATTCATGCAAGGAAATCGAGCCATCATTGGGGAGCGATATCACGCCGATTGCTTGCGTGAAGCCCTGCATCCGCAGCGTATCAATCAGCGCATCATAAAGCAGCCGCCCCGCGCCCTGGCCTTGCTTAGGCCCCGCCATATAAATCGATGTTTCAACAACATAACGATAGGCAGGTCGATCACGAAATGTCGACGCATAAGCATAGCCGAGCACACCGCCTTCGGCATCGCCGTTGGTGGCGACGATCCAGGGATACAGCCCGTTGGACAAAGCCATTCGTGCGCGCATCGACGGCGCATCGGGTGCCTCAACCTCAAACGAAACCGTCCCGCTCAGAACATATGGGGCATAGATCGCAGCTATCTGTGCTGCGTCCTCAAGCGTTGCCGCACGGATCGCAATCAAAGGCCAATCCTTGCCAAGAACATGTCCATCAACCTGCCATCATCCCGCGTCACCCGAGCGGGCGCAAACCCGGCGCATTCCAGACACCGCGCTTGAATCGCCGCCCCTGTCGCCAAGCGCCGAACATCGCCTAATACCTGCGCAAAAACGGCCCGGCGTTCTTGCGCGAGGCGGGAATAAACGTCCTTTGCCGCTTCGGAATCGTCCTCGCCATCCTTGGGGGCAAAGCTCATCAGCAAATTCGCCAACCATCCGGGCTTCTTCTCAAGATACTCGGCATGAACCGACTTGGGATCGAGCCCTGCCCGCTTCGCTGCCTCTGCAATCGCGTCGTCAAGCGTCCCAAATCTGTCAACCAGGCCAATCTGGCGCGCGGTGCCGCCATCCCAGACGCGCCCCTGCGCGATTTCATCGACACGCTCAGGCGTCATCTTGCGCGCGGATGCCACGCGGCTGATAAATTGCCGATAGCCATGATCAATCCCGGCCTGGAGGATGGAATCAACCTCAGGCGTGGTCCCCGCCGCCAGATCGGGCTGACCGCTCAGCGGGCTGCTCCTGACACCATCACTGGTGATACCAAGCTTTTTCAGACTATTTTCAAAAGTTGGAATGATTGCAAAGATGCCGATAGAGCCGGTGATCGTGTTGGGTTCGGCGAAGACGACATCGCCCGCCGTCGCCACCCAATAACCGCCACTCGCCGCGCGCGACCCCATCGAAACGACTATCGGCAGCTTCTGCGCTTTGGCCTCCAGGATTGCCCGACGGATGCGTTCCGAGGCAAGCGCTGACCCACCGGGTGAATCAACCCGAACGACCAGCGCCTTGAGGTTCTTTTTGGCAAGGCCGGTCAGCAAAGCCTTGGTGATTGTCTCGCCTGCCGCTGTTCCGGGGCCTGCGCTGCCATCAACAATGTCGCCTGCAACCGTCAGCACCCCAATCGCATCGCCACTCGTCGGCAGCGGATTCGCCGCGAGATATCGACCGTAATCAATCGCGTTAAAACTGCCTTGTGGCTTGCCCGAGGGTTTGCCGACAACTTCAGCAACGCGTTTGTTGAAGGCGGTACGGTCGCCGAGTCTGTCGATCAATCCTGCCGCCATGTTCGCCTTGGCTATGTCGCCCTTGGTGGCAGCAATCAATTCACCCGGTTTGGCGATGAAGCTGGCGATCTGCGCCTTGGGCCGCGCCTTGCCGACCAGCTGCAGCCAATCTTCCTTGAGCGATCCATATAGCGCTGTGCTTGCGTCGCGCGATTCGGGAGATTGATCCTCACGCGTGTAGGGTTCGACAAACGACTTATATTTGCCAACGCGGTAAACGTGGATGTTGACCCCCAGCTTGTCGATCAACCCCTTGTAATAAAGCTGCGGCCCGCCTGGCCCCGCAAACAACGTGCCGCCCATTGGGTTCATCCAGATTTCGCTGGCATTGGCCGCCAGCCGATAGCCCGCGTCGGTATAGCCTGTGGCGTAAGCGAGCACGGGCTTGCCGGTCGCCCGCACACGGCCCAGTGCGGCTGCGACTTCGCTCACCGCTGCGGGATAGCCGCCGCCGAAGCTATCCAGATCAAGGACGACGGCCTTTACTTTTGCATCAGTGCGCGCCGCATTAATGACACGAAGAACATCGCGCAGCCGGAATTCATTGGGCTGATTACGAACGCCAAAGTCAAAAGCGTTCGCCTCGGAGGGCTGTTCAACGATGCTGCCGTTGAGATCAAGCACCAGCGCGCCATCCTTGATCGACCGCGCCATTGGCCGCGCCGATAGTGCTGCGAACAGCGCCCCGAAAAAAATCAGCATGGCGATCAGGACAAGGCCGTCCTTGATCCCAACCAGTAATTTCCAAGCACCACGGACAAACTTCACAGCAATAATCTCCACGCCGACGGTAGCCGACGTTGCTGCACCGCGCTTAGCCGCTAGTGTCTGGTTTGAGCAATACGCCAGTGGCGATTTGGCAACGCTCGTCAAAATTTCGTGCGCTGCCGACAGTTGGCCGCGTGTAGGGCGCGGCTGAGCGCGTATAGGCCGCGTGTGCCCGATACGCCCTCCCCCCGACCGACACACGTCGCACCGTCTGGCCAGACGAGGCGGGAATTGCGCGCGCTGCTGGCGCTCGCTGGGCCGCTTGTCGGTGCCAACCTGTTGCAGATGGGCGTTTACGCGATTGATGTGATGTTTGTCGCCCGGCTTGGCCCGGTCGATTTTGCCGCAGCGACGTTAGGCGTCTTTCTGTTCGGCCTCGTCCTGTGGGCGCTGCTTGGCCTCGCCACCGCCTGCGCGCCGATCATCGCCGCTGAACTTGGCCGCAAACGCCATGCCGTGCGCGAGGTGCGGCGGTCGTTCCGGATGGCGCTGTGGGTGGCCATATTGGTGCCGTTGCCCTTCATGTTGCTGCTCGCCAATGGCGAGACGGTGTTTCGGTTTGCAGGGCAGGACCCGTTGGTCGCGCGACGCGCCGACGCTTTTCTCGATATTCTGCTGTTCGGGCTGATCCCCAGCGTTGCTGGTGGTGTGATGCGGACCGTCGCTGCCGCGCTTGGTCGCCCTGGCTGGGCGCTGGGCGTAACCGCATTGGCGCTGATAATTGCGGCATTGGGCAACTGGCTGCTCGTGTTCGGCCATTGGGGGCTACCCGCGCTGGGGCTCGAAGGGTCGGCGCTGGCGAGTTTGATCACATCGATCGCGACGCTGATTGCCTATGGGGTAATCTTTGCGACTGACCCGAAGCTGCGGCGTTACCGGCTATTTGGTCGGTGGTGGAGGCCGGAATGGTCGCGCTTTGCCGAAATCGTCCGGCTTGGCACGCCAATCGCGTTGGCCTTCACGCTTGAGGGCGCGCTATTTGGCGGCGCGGCGATTCTCATGGGGCTGATCAGCGTGACGGCGGTGGCGGCGCATGCGGTCGCGCTGAACATTGCATCGATCATGTTCCAGATACCGCTTGGCATTGCACAGGCAACGACCATCCGGGTCGGGCGTGCCTTTGGCGCGGGCGACCATGCAGCAATCGGCCGCGCAGGCTGGATAGGAATTGCGACCGGCACCAGCATCATGGCGCTGACAGCACTGGCGATCCTGATTGCCCCGCGTCTGTTTATGTCGGCCTATCTGGATCTTGATGCGCCCGCCAACGCGGCCACGATCGCGCTCGCCAGCCAATTCCTGCTGGTGGCAGCGATGTTCCAACTGCTGGACGGCGCGCAGGTTGTGCTGGCAGGGGCGCTGCGCGGATTGCAGGATACCCAGATGCCAATGCTGATTGCGGGCATTGGTTATTGGGGCATTGGGTTTACCACCGCGATCCTGCTGGCGTTCTGGCTTGGCTGGCAGGGCGTCGGCATCTGGCTGGGTCTGGCGGCAGGATTGCTCGCGGTATCGCTGTTGCTTGGCTGGCGCTGGGCGCGGCGCGCGGCACTGCGCCTGCTGCCGTCCTGATCTGGCGGATCGCCAAAACTTTTTCCTGGAAAAGCGGTTGACGGATAAGGACTCGATCCACATATGCGGCGTGCTGGCACTCGCCATGCGTGAGTGCTAACGATTCATCAACCAAACCTTATGAAAGGATGACGCGCATGAACTTTCGTCCATTGCACGATCGCGTTCTCGTTCGTCGAACCGAAGCCGAAGAAAAGACGGCTGGCGGTATCATTATTCCAGAAACCGCCAAGGAAAAGCCCCAGGAGGGCCAGGTCGTGGCTGCCGGTTCCGGCACCCGCGGCGATGACGGTTCGATCACCCCGCTCGACGTCAAGGCTGGCGACAAAATCCTGTTTGGCAAATGGTCTGGCACCGAAGTCAAGATCGACGGCGAAGACCTGTTGATCATGAAGGAATCGGACATTCTCGGCATTGTTGGCTGACGCCACGCGGTCTGAAATTGCCGTCTGAGCACGGATTTCGGACGCGTTTGAACAGTGCCAACTTCACTCATTGAAAGGACGCCATCATGGCAGCCAAGGACGTAAAATTTAGCCGCGACGCGCGCGAGCGCATCTTGCGCGGCGTCGATATTCTTGCAGACGCCGTCAAGGTTACGCTGGGGCCAAAGGGCCGCAACGTCGTGATCGACAAGTCGTTCGGTGCGCCGCGTATCACCAAGGACGGCGTGACGGTCGCCAAGGAAATCGAACTCAAGGACAAGTTCGAGAACATGGGCGCACAGATGCTGCGCGAAGTCGCCTCCAAGACCAACGACGTCGCAGGCGACGGCACCACCACTGCAACCGTCCTTGCCCAGGCAATTGTGCGTGAAGGCATGAAGTCGGTTTCGGCGGGCATGAACCCGATGGATTTGAAGCGTGGTATCGATCTTGCGGTCACCGCCGTCGTTGCAGACCTCAAGGCGCGCTCAAAGCCCGTTTCCGGCACCAAGGAAATCGCTCAGGTCGGCATCATCTCGGCCAATGGCGACACCGTCGTCGGCGAAAAGATTGCCGAAGCGATGGAAAAGGTCGGCAAGGAAGGCGTGATCACCGTTGAAGAAGCCAAGGGCCTCGAATTTGAGCTTGATGTTGTTGAAGGCATGCAGTTCGACCGTGGCTATCTGAGCCCGTATTTCATCACCAACCCGGAAAAGATGTCGGTCGAACTTACCGATCCGTACATCCTGATCCACGAAAAGAAGCTGTCGAACCTGCAAGCGATGCTCCCCATTTTGGAAGCTGTCGTTCAGTCGGGCCGTCCGCTGCTGATCATTGCTGAAGACATTGAGGGTGAGGCTCTTGCCACGCTCGTCGTCAACAAGCTGCGCGGTGGTTTGAAGGTTGCGGCGGTCAAGGCACCTGGCTTTGGTGATCGTCGGAAAGCAATGTTGGAAGACATCGCGATCCTGACAAAGGGCGAAATGATTTCCGAAGACCTTGGCATCAAGCTTGAGTCGGTCACGATCGGTATGCTCGGCACTGCCAAGCGCGTGTCGATCGACAAGGACAACACCATCATCGTCGATGGTGCTGGCGATCATGATGCCATCAAGGCGCGTACTGAGGCGATCCGTCAGCAGATCGAAAACACCACGTCGGATTACGACAAGGAAAAGCTGCAAGAGCGTCTGGCCAAGCTGGCTGGCGGTGTTGCCGTGATCAAGGTTGGTGGTTCGACCGAAGTTGAAGTCAAGGAGCGCAAGGATCGCGTTGATGACGCGCTTCACGCAACCCGCGCGGCTGTTGAAGAAGGTATCGTCCCCGGTGGCGGCACCGCATTGCTTTATGCGACCAAGGCATTGGCCGGCATGAAGGGCGCAAATGACGACCAGACGCGCGGTATCGACATCGTTCGCAAGGCGCTTGAAGCTCCGCTGCGCCAGATCGCCCAGAATGCGGGTGTTGATGGCGCCGTTGTTGCCGGTAACCTGCTGCGCGAGAATGACGAAACCCGTGGTTTCAACGCACAAACCGATACCTATGAAAACCTCGTCGAGAGCGGCGTGATCGACCCCACCAAGGTCGTTCGCACTGCGCTACAGGATGCAGCCTCGGTTGCTGGCCTGCTCATCACGACCGAAGCGGCTGTGAGCGAGTTGCAGGAAGACAAGCCTGCAATGGGCGGCGGCATGGGCGGCGGCGGCATGGGTGGCATGGGCGGCATGGACTTCTAAAAAGTCCAGGTCAGCCGGCTAACCAGCCGACACAAGATTGGGCCGGGAACGCAATTTCCCGGCCTTTTCTTTTGGGGCGGCAATGCGCTATCGCCGTAGTGTGACCCGCGAAATTCCCCCTTACTCTGGCAGCAGACCCGCCCCGCTGGCCGTAGCCCGATGATCCGGCTGGCCGTTTTCGATTGCGATGGCACACTCGTCGATAGTCAGGCTAACATCTGTCTTGCGGTGGAGGAGGCTTTTTCGCTCGCCGGGCTCGAGCCGCCGCTGCGTAACGACATTCGCCGCATTGTCGGCCTGAGCCTGGTCGAGGCTATGCGCCATTTACTGCCCGACGCCGACGATGCATTCCACCGGACGCTTGCCGAGAACTATAAGGCCACTTTTTTCCGGCTGCGCAGTGCCGGGTCGATGGCCAGCGAACCGCTGTATGAGGGGATGACCGAGGTGCTGGACAGCCTTGCTCAAGGGGGCTGGCGGTGCGGTGTGGCGACCGGAAAGTCTGATCGCGGGCTGATCCATGTGCTAACGCAACACGGCATCCTTGATCGCTTCGTCACGCTGCAAACCGCCGACCGGCACCCTTCAAAGCCGCATCCGTCCATGCTTGAAAAAGCAATGGAAGAAGCCGGGGCAAACCCTGCTGCAACCGTGATGATCGGCGACACCAGTTTCGACATGGCGATGGCCCGCGCCGCCGGAACCCGCGCGGTCGGGGTTGCCTGGGGCTATCATCCGCCTGCTGAGCTGATTGAGGCCGGGGCCGATGTCATCGTTAACCAGGTGCGCGCGCTACCTGCCGAACTTGAGGCCCGATGACTGACCCCGACACACGCGCCCGCAACCGATATTTTCTGATGGTCGGCGCACGCCTGATCAGCGTTGGCGGCGCCATTCTTGGCGTATTGATCATCGGTAAGGCGCAGACGCTTGAGCCCAAGATTTTGGGGGTGGCAATCGTCATTTCCGCGCTGATCGTGATGGCGGTTGTGCCGCGTCATCTGGCACGACGCTGGCGGACGCCGCCCGAGCTGTGAGGCGTTTCTGGAAAGAGGTGTCGATTGTCGCGGAACCCGGCGGCCATGCGATCAAGCTCGACGGCAAACCCGTCCGCACGCCCTTTCGCGCGCCACTGGCGGTGGGTTCAGCGACGCTGGCGGCGGCGCTTGCGGACGAGTGGCGGGGTGTCGTCGATCAGATTGATCCGCAATTGATGCCGCTGACGGGCCTTGCCAACGCCGCGATTGATATCGTGTCGGCTGACCCGGCACGCTTTGCAGCAGGCCTTGCCGCTTATGGCGAAAGCGACCTGATGTGCTACCGCGCCGATGCACCGCCGGCGTTGGTCGCGCTTCAGGCGGACGCATGGGACCCGTTGCTCGATTGGGCGCGCGCGCGGTATGATGTGGCGTTTGAGGTGGTAACGGGGATCATGCACCAGCCGCAGCCACCGCTGACTCTGACGCGATTGGCAGGTGCGATTGCTGCATGCGGGCCTTATCAGCTGGCC
>JBBQAU010000065.1:0-10770 GCA_038316685.1 Sphingomonadales bacterium | reverse complement strand
TCGGCGGCGGCAGCGGATGCTTCCTCCGCCTTGCTCGACAGCAGTTCCTCCGCCGACTCAGCGTCGATCAGCGTGTCATATTTTGCGCCAATCGCATCGGTCTGGATAATAACGCCGCGCTCAATCGCGGTTACCGGCCCGACGCGTGACGCCGGCGGCTTGATCAAGGTGCGCTCGACGGGGGAGGGCGCACCATCGGGCTGGAGCAGCGACACCAACGCCTCGCCAACTTTCAGCTCAGTGATGACGGTTTCGACATCGACGCCAGGGTTCGCGCGGAACGTGGTCGCGGCGGCCCGCACAGCTGCCTGATCGCGCGGAGTGAAGGCGCGCAGCGCGTGCTGCACGCGGTTGCCGAGCTGGCCCGCGACGGTATCGGGAATATCAATCGGGTTTTGCGTAATGAAATAAATGCCGACACCCTTTGATCGGATCAGCCGCACTACCTGCGTGATCTTTTCCAGCAATGCCTTGGGCGCATCGGCAAACAGCAGATGCGCCTCGTCAAAGAAAAAGACGATCGTCGGTTTGTCGGGATCGCCAATCTCGGGCAAATGCTCAAACAACTCGCTCATCAGCCAGAGCAGGAAGGTCGAATAGAGCTTGGGGCTCGCCATCAGCTTGTCAGCGGCCAAAATGTTGACGATGCCGCGTCCCCTGTCGTCGCAGCCGATGAAATCGCCCATCGCAAGTGCTGGCTCGCCAAAGAAATTGGCCCCGCCCTGTGATCGCAATTGCAGCAGCGACCGCTGGATCGCGCCAACCGATTGCCTTGAGACATTCCCATAGGTCGTGGTCAGTTCCTCCGCGCGCCCGGCACAATGGACCAGCATCGCTTGCAGATCATCCAGATCGAGCAGCAACAGGCCTTCTGTGTCAGCGACCGCAAAGGCAATCGCGAGCACGCCCTCCTGCACTTCATTGAGGTCCATCAGCCGCGCGAGCATCAGCGGCCCCATTTCGGACACGGTCGTGCGGATCGGATGGCCTTGTTCACCAAACAAGTCCCAGAACTGCACGGGGTTGTCGCTATAGGCCCAGCCTTCATAGCCGATTTCGCTGGCGCGCCCGGCAAAAATGTCGTGCATCTTGGTCGTCGGTGAGCCCGACATGGCGAGACCCGACAAATCACCCTTCACGTCAGCGACAAAGCACGGCACGCCAACTGCGGAAAACCCCTCGATAATCCCCTGGATCGTCACCGTCTTGCCGGTGCCGGTCGCGCCCGCGATCAGCCCGTGGCGGTTGGCGCGTTTAAGCTCCAATGCTTGCGGTTTAGCGCCGCCTGCGCCTGCGCCAATAAAGATGTTGCTGGTGTCTGCCATGGTGCCTCCCCAAAAACCCGGTTCCCGCTATTGCGCGTTTGGCGGCGCAACGGAAGAGCGCAAAACGCCGCCCGGTCGTCAGAAACCGGACGGCGTTTTGTTTGTGCTGGCGAGGCTTACTTCTTCAACTTCAACGCAAAGAAGCCACCCGGAGCGCGGCCACGCTGGACAAAGACCAGCACAGCTTCGCGCCCAGCGGCCTTGGCTTGTGTTGCGGCCTTGGCAACGTCGGCGGCGGTCATGACAGGGGCGCGGTTGATCGAAACGATGACATCGCCGCGCCGCAGGCCCTTTTGCGCTGCATCGCTTGAGGCATCGACCGTCGTGACCACAACGCCGTGGGTTGCAGTGTCCAGCCCAAGACTGCGGGCGATGGCGGGCGTCATTTCAGTGACCCCGACGCCCAGGGCATTGGCGGTCGCACCCGGTTCAACCTTACCGTCTTCATCGGGCATTGCGCCTTCGCCCTGGTTGAGGCTCGCCAGCGCTTCTTCGGACGGGCGCGTCCCCGAAACGACCGTAACCGTCATCGGTTTGCCATCGCGGATGATGTCCAGGCGGACTTGCGATCCGGGCTGTGCCTTGGCGACGAGATAGCTGAGCGTGTCGTCGGGGGTGACGTCCCGGCTATTCACCCGGACGACGACGTCGCCCTGTTTCACGCCGGCCTTATCGGCGGCTTGCCCCGGCTCAACACGCGAGATTAACTCGCCTCTGTCCTTGGGCAGGCCAAGTGCGGCTGCGATATCTTCGGTTACTGCCTGAATCCCGACACCCAGATAGCCGCGCTTGACTGAAATGCCCTTCATCAACGTATCGATGATTGGCTTGGCTTCTTCGGCCGGGATCGCAAAACCAATGCCGACATTGCCGCCCGTCGGCGACAGGATCTGCGAATTGATCCCGATCACATTGCCGCTCAGATCAAACATCGGTCCGCCCGAATTGCCCTGATTGATCGACGCATCGGTTTGAATGAAGCGATCATAGGCGCCAGCGCCCGTCACCCGGTGAAGCGCGGAGACAATGCCCGCCGTCACCGTTGAGCCGAGGCCAAACGGATTGCCAATCGCGATCACCCAGTCACCGACCCGCGCCTTGGTTGAATCGCCAAACTTTACAAATGGCAGGTTGGTCGCCTCAATCTTCAACAGCGCGAGGTCCGATGATGGGTCCTTCCCGACCAGCTTGGCTTTATATTCCTTACGGTCTGGCAAGGTCACCGTGATCGAATCGACCGTTGCGGTCTTGGCCCCTGCTGAGATCACATGGTTGTTGGTCACAACATACCCGTCAGCCGAGACCAAAAATCCTGAACCCAGCGATTGCGCCTCACGCACAATTGGCGCGCCGCCGCCCTGCTGGGGTTGCTGACCGTTAAACTGGTTGAACAGCTCACCAAAGGGGGTGCCTGCAAACGGGTTGGTCTGTTGCTGGACGCGCACGCTCTGCTTGGTCGAAATATTGACAACGGCGGGCTGCAACTTCGCAACGAGATCAGCAAAGCTCAACGGTGCTCCCGCGCGCGGGGCGAGCGCCGCCATGACAGCTGGTTCGTTCTGCGCCGTCTGGGCACCCGCCGGGGGCTGAAGCGCCATCGTGGCGACGGCACCGCCCATCAACAGGGCCCCGGTAATTGCGTAAGCGTAGCGCACGTTAGTGTGTTCCTCTCGTTTCCACCGCAAAACATGGCCTTTTTGCCAACGCCCGATGAACAGTGATTGAATATGAACCGATCGTCAGCGTTTGCGGCCCATGAATTGCTTCAGATATTCGTTATTGGGCGACAGAATGATTGATGTCTCGCCCTGCGTGGTGGTCCCGTCGGTGCCAAAGGTTTGGCGATAGGACTGCATCGCGCGGTAGAAATCGTAGAAATCGGCATCCTTGTTGAAGCTGTCGGCATAAATGCGCGACGCATTTGCCTCTGCCTCGGCGCGGATGATCTGCGCTGATTTCTGTCCCTGCGCGATGATTGTCGCGGCCTGCTGCTGGCGCGCTGACTTCATTCGGTTCAGCGCGCTTTCGAGCGGGCTGCCATCGGGCAGATCGGCATGCTTGATCCGCACATCGACAATCTGGACGCCATATTGCGAAGCCAGCGTCTGCAACCCGGCCTGGATGTTGTCCATCACCTGGCCCCGTTCCGGGCTGAGCAACGCGGCGAATTGCCGCTTGCCAAGCTCGTTACGCAAAGCAGAGCCAAGCAGCGGACGGAGCTGATCTGCGACGCGTTCTTCGGTTGCCGATGTGCTGCCAGTTGAAACGACGGCCTTGAGCGGATCGATAATGCGGAACCGCGCAAAAGCATCGACTTCCAGCCGCAACTGATCAGTCGACAGCACCTGCTGATTATCAAGATCGACGTCGAGCACGCGCTTGTCGATCCACACGATCTTGTCGATGAACGGAATCCGCGCGATCAACCCTGCGCCGGTCTGGCCAAAGGGCTGGTTCGGCCGCCAGACATTGACCGTCCGGATCGGCTGTTCAAAGCGCAGGATGACGACCTGTTCAGTTTCGGGGATGATCGCCACACTGCTCGCGGCGACGATCAGCGCAAAGAGCGCGATGATCCCGAGCGTGATGGGGTTGCGAAAAAGTGCGGCGTTCATTGCGAGCCTCCCGTGGCGATAACGGGAGCGGGCGCATCAGGTGCTTTCCGCTCGCTAGAAGGCAGCGGCAAATAGGGCACGACACCTGGTGTCTCGACAATCGTCTTGTTGGTCTTGGCGAGCACGGCTTCCATCGTTTCATAATACATACGGCGGCGGGTCACTTCGGGCGCAAGTTTGTATTGCGTATAGGCAAGGTCAAACTGCGCCGCCTCGGCCTGCGCGCGCGCAGTAATTTGCTGGGCAAAGGTGCGCGCCTGGTTGAGCGCCGATTGCGCTTCCTGTTGTGCCGCACTCACCCGCTTGAACTCATCGATCACCTTGGCGGGAGGATCGGCCTGTTTGATCGCGATACCCTGCACGCGCACACCCGCGCGATATTCATTGAGGATATTTTGCATCACTTCCTGTACGCGCGACTCAATCCGGCTGCGGCCTTCGCCCAGCGCCTCGTCAAGCGTCACTGTGGCGACCACCGCGCGCATCGCGCTTTCAGCCGTCGCGCGCACCGTCTCTTGCGGGTTGCCGATCTGATAAATGAAGTTTTGTGGATCAACGATGTCCCAGCGCACTGAATAGGCCAGATCAATGATGTTCTGGTCACCCGTCAGCATCAGGTTTTCGCCAGTGGCTCCGTCTGGAAAATCCTCGGTGCGAATCGCCTGAACGTCAACCTTGGTCACCGTTGCGATGGGCGCAGGCAGGGTCAGACGGATACCCGGATCAAGCGTCCCGGCATAGCGACCGAAATAGGTCACAACGCCGCGCTGTTGCGGCGAGATGGGGTGGATGCTCGTAAACGCAATCCACAGGCCGATAATCAGCCCAGACCCGATCAGCCAGATCGTGCGGCTGCCGCCGCCGCTTGGCCAGCCCGTCGGGAAGCCACCGCCGCCGCCGCCAACGCCACCGCCGTTGCCGCGCGCCTTGCGCAGAAATTCATCGAGCGCGCTCGGTTTGGCATCGCGCGAACGCCCGCCACCCGGTGGCACCGCCCAGGGATTACGCGGACCTTCAGGTTCTTCGCCGCCGCCCCCCCAGGGGTTTTTAGGCTTGTCATTGTTCAGGATGGAGAGGCGCTGGAGCCAGGCCGGAAGAGTGATCATCACCCCATTATAAGGATGCAAAGCCGGAAAAACAGTGGCAACCGCGCATGATGTCCCTATCTGGGCGATGATGACTGATATTGCCGCCCTGCAAGCCGCTCTGAAAGCCGCCCTTGCGCCCGTCGCAGGTGACCGCGCCACCCCCCGTTTGGACGGCGCGCGGGCGAGTATCATCCTTGATGTCACCGGGCTTGATGCAGACGATCGTTACGCGCTGGAAGGATTGGTGCGCGAGACGGCGGTGGCGCTGCCCGGCATTGATGAAGTCCGCGTCGCCCAAACGAGCCAACGCATCCGCCGCCTGACGATTGCGGTGGCAAGCGGCAAGGGCGGCGTTGGCAAATCGACCGTCTCGGCCAATCTGGCGATTGCGCTCCAGCAGCTCGGCCGCCGCGTCGGGCTGGTCGATGCCGACATTTACGGCCCGTCGCAGCCCAAGCTCATGGGAGTTGAAGGCACCAAGCCGACCGCGCGCGACAAGGTGTTGCAGCCCGTGCCCACCCCTTACGGCGTTTCATTGCTCTCGATGGGGCAATTGGTGGCAGACGATCAGGCGATTGCCTGGCGCGGGCCGATGGCGGCGGGTGCGCTTGGTCAATTGATGGACGCGAATTGGGGCCTTGCCGATACCATCGTCATCGATTTGCCACCGGGGACGGGCGATGTGCAGTTGACGATGATCCAGAAACACCGGCCGACCGGCGCGGTCATCGTCTCCACCCCGCAGGATCTTGCGCTCATCGATGCGCGCCGCGCGATCGATCTTTTCGCCAAGGCCGGGGTGCCCGTGATCGGCATTGTCGAAAATATGGCGGGCTATGCCTGCCCTGCCTGCGGCGAGGTCTCCGATCCGTTCGGGCGCGGCGGGGCTGAGGCGGCAGCAGCCGAGCTCGACCTCCCCTTCCTGGGCCGCATTCCGCTCGACATCGCGATTCGGACAGCGTCGGATGGTGGCATGCCCCCGGTCACGGGAACCGGTCCGGAACGCGATGCGTTTATGGTGGTCGCTACCCATGTAAAGACCTGGCTTGATCGTGGAGGCAATAATGCCACTTACCAATGATGCCGATATTCGCGCGCTGCTCGAACGCGTCAGGACGATCGCGCTGGTGGGTGCCTCTGATCGCCCCGACCGGCCATCCTATGAGGTGATGCACACGCTCCAGCAGCACGGCTACCGCGTCATCCCGATCAACCCGCAAATCACCGGCGAACATATTCACGGCGAATTCGTCTTCCATGATCTCGCGCAATTGGGCGATCCGATCGACATGGTCGATATCTTCCGTAAGTCATCGGCAGCGGGCGAGGCGGTTGATCAGGCGATTGCGGCGGGCGCGAAATCGGTCTGGATGCAGCTTGGCGTCATCAACGACGCGGCGGCGGCGCGGGCGGAGGCGGCAGGCTTGCAGGTGGTGATGGATCGCTGCCCCGCGATTGAACTTCGCCGGTTGGCAATCGCGCCAGTCGGTTAAGGAAGGGGCGTGCCGCATGCTTGGCACTGGTGGATAAGCCCCACCCCCATCGCTTCCCCTGAAGGGAAGGGGGCAAGAGCAGAGCGCAACGGGTCTTGGTATGACGTTCTGCGGTTGCGAGAAGTGATTGGCCATTAAACCCAGCCCGGCCTCACGCCAGAATATGCATCCACAAAGGCTGTCCGGTCAGGCTCGTCGATCCTTGCAACGCGGCAATCGCCTGCGCCACCGCGCGTTCCGGCCCTTCGTGCGTGACGATGGCGACGAGCACGCTGCCGTCGCCGTTCCGGCCACGCTGCATCAGGCTTTCGATTGAAACGCCAGCATCGCGCATTGCCGCTGCAATCTCGGCGAGCACGCCCAGCTTGTCGGCGACGGTAAAGCGCAGATAGGCGCGGCCCAGCCGATCACTGGTGTCGGCGGCGGGCTGGGCGACGAGCGACCCGGCGGGCATCGCGTAGGCCGGGCCAAATTCGCCGCGCGCAATGTCAATGAGATCAGCGACCACAGCGGATGCCGTCGGGCCATCGCCCGCACCCGCGCCCTGAAACAATAGCCGCCCGACAAAATTGCCCTCCGCCACCACGGCATTGGTCGCGCCGGTGACGTGCGCGAGCGGGTGGCTGATCGGCACGAGATGCGGATGCACGCGCTGCAACAGGCCAGCGCTGCTTGATTCTGCAACGCCAATCAGCCTGATACGATAACCCAGTGCCGCAGCCTCGGCGATATCTGCGGCCAGGACTTGGCGAATGCCGCTGATCTCAACCGCGCCAAAGGCCGGCTGTGTGCCAAAGGAAATGCTCGCGAGGATCGACAGCTTGTGCGCTGCATCGACGCCGTCAATGTCGAAGCTGGGGTCAGCCTCGGCAAAGCCAAGCGCCTGTGCTTCGCCCAGCACATCGGCAAAGTCGCGGCCTTCGGCTTCCATCTTGCTCAGGATGAAATTGCAGGTGCCGTTGAGGATGCCATAAACGCGCGCGATCTCGTTGGCCGCAGCGCCCTCGCGCAGGCCCTTGATCACTGGGATGCCACCCGCCACCGCTGCCTCAAACTTGAGCGGCGCGGCGGCTTTTTCAGCGGCGCTGGCAAGCTCCAGCCCGTGATGTGCGATCATCGCCTTATTGGCGGTGACAAACCCCTTGCCCCCGGCGAGCGTCGCGCGGGCGAGCGTCAGCGCGGGGCCATCCGATCCGCCGATCAGTTCCACGACGACATCGGCATCATCGCGGTCGGCCAAAGCGCGCGTATCATCCTCCCAGGCGAAGCGCGTGATATTAACGCCGCGATCCTTGGCGCGGTCGCGCGCGGAAACCGCGACGATCTCGATAGGGCGGCCAGCACGGCGCGCAATCAGATCGCGATTGGTATCGAGCAGCCGGATAACGCCGCCACCAACGGTGCCAAGCCCGGCGAGGGCAATATTGAGAGGTTTTGCGTGGGTCATGCTGTGGTGCCTAGCAAATCCCGCGCGTCGAGCAAGCCGGAGCTGATCAGGCTTTCACCAACCCAATTTCAACGAGCCGTTCGTGCAGATAGTCATGCGCATTGATCGGCGTGGGATAGCGGTTGGGGTTCGCTGCACTGATGCAGCCCGGCAGCGTCTCAATCAGGAAATCAGGCGCGGGGTGCAGAAAGAACGGCATCGAATAACGCGCATGCCCACGCCGTTCGGGTGGCGGGTTGACGACGCGGTGCGTGGTCGATGGCAGGACGTGGTTGGTCAGCCGTTGCAACATATCGCCAACATTGACGACCAGCGCATTTTCGGGCGGCTTGATCGCCAGCCACCGGCCGTCGCGGTCGAGCAGTTCCAGCCCCGCTTCTTCAGCGCCGAGCAGCAGCGTGATAAGGTTGATATCCTCATGCGCGCCTGCCCGCACACCCTTGGCATCAGGCGCGATTGGCGGATAATGCAGCAGGCGCAGGATGCTGTTGCCGTCCTTCACCGCCGGGTCGAACCAGTCCACCGCGAGCCCCAGATACCGCGCAATCGCCGACAACAAGACATCGCCTGCCCAGTCGAATGCTGCAAACATCTCGAGAAACGTGACCCTGAACCCCTCGGGCCGTGTCGGCCAGATATTGGGTGGCATCACATCGCCAAAACCGTGTCCCGCTGGCAATTCGCGCCCGACGTGCCAGAACTCTTTGAGATCGACGATGGCCGCGCCCTTTGCAATCTCCGTCTGGAACGGGGTGTAACCGCGCTGGCCGCCGCCTTCTGCGTTAAAATAGCCGCGCTTTTCGGCATCGGGCAGTGCGAACAACGCGCTCGTCTCCGCCCATCCGCGCGCGATCAGGTCAAGCGGCACACCGTGATCAGTGATGACGGCAAAACCAAAACGCTCAAACGATCGGCCCAGTGCCGTCGCAAACCCTGCGGGGTCATCGGCATTTTGCCGCAGTGAAATCGGCGGCACCTGAGCATTGGGGGTATTTGGCATCGTTGCACCATCCATCAAAGACATCATCCCCCATAAGCAATGGTCCCGCACACGAACAGGGCCGCTGACCGTCGCGCAGAACCTGATTACTTGAAGTTGAAACGCCATTGCTTCGCTGCGCTCGCAAAGGCGGCATGTCCTTCAACCCTCGGTGTGTTGCATGTGTAATTCGCACGATATTTTCGGCGTCAAGCAGAACTGGGATGACGCTGCGCAGTTGATCGGGCATGGCCCCGCGCATGTCCGTTATCGAAGCCCAGGCTGAAATACCTCCCGCCGAAAGCAACGCCCCTTTGGGCTTTGCCGAATTTGTCAGCCTGGTCGCGGCGTTGATGGCGCTGACCGCGCTTGGCATTGATGCGATGCTCCCGGCCTTGCCCGCAATTGGCGTCGCGCTGGGTGTGGCGCAGGAGAATGACCGGCAACTGGTGATCTCCGCCTTCCTGCTCGGCTTTGGCATTGCGCAGCTTGTCCACGGCCCGCTGGCCGACCGGTTCGGGCGGCGACCGATATTGATCTGGGCGCTGGCCGCCTATGTGCTCGTCAATCTGATCGCTGCGTTTTCAAGCAGTTTCACGCTGTTGCTGGTCGCGCGGTTCATCGGCGGCACGGCGATTGCGGCGTCGCGCGTCGTCACAGTGGCGTTGGTGCGCGATTGCTTTTCAGGTCGGGCAATGGCGCGGGTGATGAGTCTGGTGTTTATGGTGTTCATGGCGACCCCGGTGCTCGCGCCGGCCTTTGGGCAGGTTATCTTGCTCTTTGCCTCATGGCGGCTGATTTTCGTGATGATCGCGTTTGTGTCGGCGCTGGTGCTGATCTGGTTCGTGGTGCGTATGCCGGAAACCTTGCCGCCTGAAGCAAAGCTGCCGCTGTCGGTTGCCCGGTTGGTTGACGGCTGGCGGGTGGTCGTCTCAGACCGCTGTTCGCTTGGCTACACGCTTGCCGCCACCGCGCTGATGGGTGCGCTTTACGGTTTCCTCAATTCGGTGCAGCAAATCGTGGTCGGCCTGACGGATGATGACCGATTGCTGATCCCGGTCTTCATCAGCATTGCCGGGGTGATGGCGCTCGCCAATCTGCTCAACTCGCGGATTGTGATGCGCATCGGGACCCGGCGAATTTCGCATAGCGCGCTGGTGGCATTCATCCTGGTTTCGGGGCTGCACCTGCTGATCGCAGCGGCGGGAAACGAAAATGTCGTCACGTTCGCCGTGCTGCAGGCGCTGGCCATGGGGTGCTTCGGCCTTGCCACGTCAAATTTTTCCGCAATGGCGATGGACAAGATGGGGGCAATCGCTGGCACCGCCTCAAGCGTCCAGGGCTTTGTGACGGTGACGGTCGGCGCGGTCATCGGTGCGGCGATCGGGCGGGCCTATGATGGAACGACTGTCCCGCTTTTTGCGGGATTTCTGACCGCTGGCCTTGTCGCGCTTGTTATCGTCGCCGTGACCGAGCGGGGGCAATTGTTTGGCCCCACCTGAGGGCACCGCTTATCCCCACGTCATCATAGAGTCGCGGGAACCAGCGATCATCCCGCTTGTTGTGGAGTCGGTCCGCAACCGAGCGCGATGGAGACAAGCAATGATGACGGGTGGTGAGCAGATTTCAGGTGATGGTCCGGCCGGCGAAGGCTATGACGAAGACGGCTATGATGAAAGCCAGCGCGCCGAAATCCTCGAAGCAACGCGCGAAGGCCCGACCGACGGCACGGTCTTAACCGATATTGCGCCAGACCTTGGTGTTGAGGATGATGACGACGGCGAAGCGCTTGATGGCGGCGAGGGCGAAGAAGTCGGCGACGA
>JBBQAU010000064.1:0-10790 GCA_038316685.1 Sphingomonadales bacterium | reverse complement strand
TAAATGATAAATTGTAACTTCCCCTCTGGAAATTGGCTTAGAAAACACAGCTTGACTGCGGGTCTCCGAGGTATCAGTTAGGAGCCTTGGGCCAAAGCGTCGCCCACGAGACTGGTCGGTCAAAGCCATTGTATAAAACTCGGTTAGGAGCCTTGGGCCAAAGCGTCGCCCACGAGACGTATGAGTATAAGAAGCGAGCGATAGCCATGTTAGGAGCCTCGGGCCAAAGCGTCGCCCACGAGACTTTTTCTCACTATGTCGAAGAACCAATTAGTTAGGAGCCTTGGGCCAAAGCGTCGCCCACAAGACCTGTGTACTCGATTGGATTTGTCATAATTTAGGTTAGGAGCCTTGGGCCAAAGCGTCTCCCACGGACATGTCGAGCTTTTTCCCACTTTGTTTGCGCACCCCGATTTCGCTGGCAATCAGCACCGCAGGCCTTCACAACGATAAGCGCTTGCAATTGCATCTTATCCCCGTCATGTTTGGTAACGAGGGCGAGGGATTGATGAGACAGGATCACAGCCAGTCCGGCGCAGGCCCGCAGCCGCGCTGGCTCCTGCATGTCGAAGCCGCCAATTTCGATGCCTGCCTGTTTGATGTCGATGATCTGAGCGCGATCCGCGGCGGCAGCGAGGCCATGCTGGTGCTGCCGAGGCTCATCATCGAGCGGCTCGGCGACGCCCTTGGTGCCGCTGCGGAGGTGAAAATGGTTTTCTCCGCCGCTTCGCAGGGGCTCGCCACCATTTCCGGCAAATCGCCTCCGCTCGCCGAAAGCGCCATCAGGGATAAACTGGAAACTCTACTTGGACAGTGCGATGCCCAAGCCGCTAACGCAGCGCGTCTTGCCGCTCTATCTTCCACCAGCGGACAGCCAGAAATTGACGCACTGATACCGCACCTAATCCCGATACTGACCTGGAAATTCGGGCTCGTTCCGCTGGACGGCTCTGATGCGAACGCCATGCGCGCAGCCGCCGCAGCCAAGGCACGATCGCAATTGCGACGCCTGTCGGTGGATATTCCGCCGTTCGGACCGCTCGATGGCGCGGCGGTTGATACCACCCGGCCTTGTTTTCACGATTGGGTGCGGCCGCGCAATGTTCGTCACTTCATGCCGCGCGCGGCCGAAACCGACAACGACGATGATCTTTCGCTGTCGCTGGCGCTGCGCCGCACGCTAGGCCGCACCGCCCGGCGCAGCCAGTTTTACCGGCGCGCAACGGATGGTTGCGGCGACTGGACGATCGAACATGGTTTTGCCCATGACTTTTCTGAATTGGTGGAGCAGCCGCCGCATGGTGTGCCGGATATCGTGGCAAACAAGATCGCGATCATCTGGATGGACGCCAATGGCCTTGGTGCACATCGCAACGAACTGGTAACCGATCTGGCTAGCGCCACAGCTTTTTCCGATGCGATCATGCTGCATCGTTCGCTGTTCCTGCGCGCGCTGGTAGACTGGGCGGCAACGCAGCCGTTCCTCTTGCTTACCAATCCTCAGCGCCAGCAAGTTGACAGCCAGGCACGAACGCTCCCGGTGCTCCGGCTCGAAACCCTGTTGTGGGGGGCGGACGAAATGATGTTTGCTATGCCCGCCTGGGCTTTGCAGCCGGTGCTTGGCAAACTGGAGGAACTGCTGGGCAAAGCGCACTGGAACATCGGCCTGAATGGGCAGGAAAGCATTCTCACTCATGCCGTCGGCATCGCCATCGCCAGCGCCAAGGCGCCAATCCGCCTGCTCAAATCGCTCGCTAGCGATCTGGCCGATGAAGCAAAGGTGGCGGGACGCGAGGCCAATCGCTGGCAATATTTCATCAGTGGCACCATTGATATGCCAACCCGCAGCCTGCGCAGGGAGCGGCATGAGCTGTTCCGCTGTGGCACCGGGGATGACGCCGCCAAGGCCTTCACCCTCCCGCTGGATGGCGCGGAGCAAGGTCTTGCCTGTCTGGCCGCCATCAAGGGCGAAAGTGGCAATCGCGATGTGGGCTTGCCGCGCAACAAGCTGGCCGAAGCCTTGGGGCAGCTAACCCTTTCGCAAGCGCAGCTTGGTCCCAAAGATGTGCTTGCCGATCTGCTCGGCAAAGGAGACTATCGCGACGTAAGGAACGGATCGCTGAGTGCCGATACCTTGTTTGACAATGTTCTGCTGAAATTATCCTCCACGAGCGTCACTTACGCGCCGCTAATCCACATATTGCAGCTTTGGCCGCTGATCGCTCTTGATCTTTCCGATCCCGCGTCCCGCCCGGCCGAAGTTATCGATAATCCCGCCGAGGAGCCGGTATGAGCGTCCTGTCGCGGTATCAATTCACCCTTAAAATCGATTTGGTGGCCCCCTATCTCCAAAGCGGGCTGGCGCTGCCATGGTTGGGCTTTGATGCCGCGCCGCTGATCAATCAGAATGGTACCCTTGCCGTTTCCGGGGATCAGATCGAGGGGTACCTGCGGCATATCATGCTTATCAATGGAGGTTGCCTAAGCGACATCAATAATTGGTTCGGTGTCGGCGGGATAGATATCGACGCGGACGATCTGAGCATCGACCCCGAGCTGGAAACTGCGCAAGCACTGGGCGGGACAAGAGCGCGCCTGAAGATCTTCGATCTTGCCGGCCCTGAGGCGCCAGCCCAATATCTCGCCTATCACCGGATTGCTCTTGCACAGGAAACTGGCTCGGCGAAGCAAGGCTCATGGCAGGTCATTGCCCAGCCGTGTGCGCCGGGAAGCGAGATCAGCTTTGAGGGCCAGGGCCGCCTGTTCGCGGGCGATGTTGACGAGGCCGAGCGCCTGCTAGCGTGGATCAACGCGGGGCTTGAAATGGTCCCCGCAATCGGCGCGGTAAAGTCATCAGGCTTTGGGAGGTTAAAATCCGCAAAAGCTGAAAGTTCCTTGATCGGCCTTCCCTTGGCCCCGTCCGCCAACATACAACAAACTGCCAATCTTTTACAGGCATTTGGGATGGGGCTCCGCTTAAACGCACCGCTCCTGGTCGATCATATCTTTCACTCGGGCAATGTTCAGGATGGATCAGAGATCATTCCGGGCGATGTCGTCAAGGGTGCCATCGCCGATATGCTGGCTATGGGAGGGGAGCTGGAAAACTACAGCGATTTGCTGAGCGCAGTCACGATCCGACACGCGCGGCCTGCTGAGGGCCAAGCAGTGCCCCTGCCCCCAGCGCCTCTCTCGCTCGGCTTCAGCAGCAGCGGCGGGGTCGACATGCTGGCGGAACCAGACATGACGGAGCCTTTGGAATTCCAGCGTGACTGGAAAAACAGTCAGCGCGAACAGGTTTGCACTCAGTTCTATCTTCCCGGCAATCTCCCGCGCCACGTCCGCACACGAACCGCGATTAGTCTGGGTGATAACGTCCCGGAACCCGCAAAGCTTTTCAGTCAACGGTGTGTGGCAACGCTCAATACAGTCTGGCACACTGCTCTTATTCTGCCGGAAGATACTGACGAACAGCTTCAAGCTAAACTCGGGGCCTTGGCCGCCTTTCTTAAAGGCCAAGGTATTGCCCGTATCGGCAAGACTGCGGTCGAGGCTGGATGCACGACTTCGCTATTCACTACCGCAGGGCTCGTGAGGAATGGCGGTACAGTCCGCATCACGTTGCAGACGCCGGCCTGGCTGCTGTCCCCTGGGTCTCTGGCAAAAGACGGCGCTGACCTCTTCGAGGCCTATTCTCACTACTTTCGTGATCGGTTGAACTGCACTCTCAAAGATTTTGCCGCCCTGCAATATTGGTCAGGCGGTCCGCGATTTGTCGGCCGCAAATCAAGCCGCAGCGATGGCTACTATCCATGGTTGATGACCCACGCGGGCTCGGTGTTTATCCTTGCGGACGTGGATGAGGATGAGGATGAGGCCAAATTACTCGCTGCATTGCGTTGTGGGCTGCCCGCTGCCGAAAATCGGACATGGAAGGACTGCCCGTTCCTCCCGCAAAACGGGTATGGGGAAATCGTTGCTGGCGACGATGATCTGAACAGGATCAGGGATATCAATCATGTATAGCGAGCGAGTGGATTTCTCGATCACGCTGGCTCTGCTGGCCGATCTCCATATCGGCGATGGCAATGCCGCCAAATTAAGCAGCCTTCGCCAGAGTGTTCCGGCCTGCGGTGATCCCGACAAAGAGGATAGCGATCCGCTGGTAGCGACGATCTGCCGCGATAATAAGTGTCGGCCATGGATTCCCCCGACATCATTGAAGGGGGCGCTGCGTTCCCTCGATGTAACGCCATCACCCGAAGCGGTGTTTGGCGAGGTAGCCGTTGGTAAAAGCCCAAGCGAAAAGGGCCAAGGCGGGCGCCTGATCCTTTGGGGCGGCAGCCTCGTTGATGAAAGTAAACAGCAGGACTTGCTTCTGCCGCTGTGGGAAGGCGACGTAACGCAAAGCTTCATCAAGGCCCACGTCACCATCGACCGGACCACAGGGGCTGCGATGCGCGCTCGTCTGTTTTTCCGCGAGTACGTGCCGAAAGATGTGCAATTCAAAGTGGATGGTTGCTGGCTCGGCAATCTGGCTGAATTCGAGAGGCTCGTTCTGCCACTGTTTGACCGAGCGGCAAGAGCTGACGGATTTCCACTTGGCGCTTCCACACGGGCGGGTAATGGAAGGGTCCGGCTGGTCGAAACACAGATCGTCACGACGCGCCGCAGGCTTGCAGTTGATGCTGGCAAACCGACTATCGAGACCGACGAGAACATATTCACCGTACGACCGCACCCAGTGCCGCCAACGATCGAGTTGGAACTGCATTGCCCCGGGCCGTTTCTGATCGTTGATCCCCGTCGCAGCGGATCAGCAAATGACCATATCGACATGCGCGCTTATCAGCGCAATGCCGCTATTGCCGAATTGCTGGGTGAAAGCCTGCTTGGCGCGGTTCGCAGCCGGGCCAGCTGGCTGCAGCAAACCCGTATGGGATTTGGCCCGGATAATCGCGAGGCAATACCCGGCAGCGATCTGTCACCATGTCAGGGACTATTCGGAATAAGCGGCCATGCCGGCAAGCTTGGGGTCGTCAGTATCGAACATCTGGAGGAGCCAGCCGACCAGCGCGTCTATCCCGGTGTGGCCCTCAATGATCTGACACAAGGCGTCGTTGCTGGCGCAGTGTTCGCCCAGCAAGCACCCGCAAATGTGAGATTTTCCCTGCGGCTGGAACTCGCGCGAAAACGGCAACTGAGCGGGGACGAGCATATCCTGTTTGGGCATATTCTGAAAGACGCCGAGCAGATGGGATGGAAGATCGGCCATTCGTCGGGCGTCGGGTTTGGCTGGTTCCAAGTCACCCAAACCTCACTGGAAAACGCCGAAACCAACGCCTACGAAGCTCTGGAACCAGCCGAGGAGGAAACC
The DNA here is from genome assembly GCA_038316685.1 of Sphingomonadales bacterium. Lineage (GTDB taxonomy): Bacteria > Pseudomonadota > Alphaproteobacteria > Sphingomonadales > Sphingomonadaceae > Sphingomonas. The sequence goes on along the minus strand of JBBQAU010000064.1, from coordinate 5,413 downwards.
CATGCCTGATCCCCCCGAGCCTTGGCACTGCTTGTTCGAAAATATCACCAACAACAAGCGGTTCATCCCTCTGAACGATGAAGTGTCGCTCAGCCCCGTCCAGCTTCAGACCGAAAACCCTGATGAAAGCAACGAGAGTGGGAAGGATCCGCGGTCTTCGGCTACCAGTCCGGTTGCACCCGAGCCTGTAACGACTGCTACGCCGCCGCTGCCCGTGCCCCTGTCGCATGACAAGCCAATACCCGGCGCGGTGAGCGGGATCATCTCGGTAGACTGGCGAGCGTTCAGCCCGGTTCTTTTCGGCACACAGCGCATCGTGACCAAAGGTAGACTGACCGAGCCACAGCGGCTCCACAATGGCGCGGTTGCACCTTTCGTCATTCCCGGGCGGGCGCTGCGCGGTATGGTCCGCAATGTGCTGCGGATCGCCACAAGGGGGCGGGTCGGCCCGTTCGAGAATGTGAGGCCCGCCCGGCGCGATCCTCGGTATCAGGCGGACCGGATAGAAGGAAACGCCACCGCCGGCCTGCGAGCTGGATGGCTGATGGTCGAAGGAAGCACAGAGAAACCCGAGTGGGTCATAAAGCCGTGCGAAAGAGAGGATATTTCTGACACCGACAAGCGGATAGAAAACCTGAAACTCAACAATCTGAGAACGACCCCCAAGCTGAGCGAACTCCACAAAAGACTGAAGGACCGAGTTTTTAAAGGTCTCGAACGTGAACCCATAGGCTATCTTGTCCTGAGCGCCGGAATTTCGTGGAAAAACGATGCCGAAGAGACGGTGCGAAAGTCCACACAACAGCTTTTTGGAGCACCCTCTAAAGGCGGGGAGAAGGAAATCAGCGCGGAGGACTTGCGCGATTTCCTGTTCGCTTACGGCAAACTGAATGCGAGGGGGGTGCTTGAGCCCGACAGCAATCTTGCGGTTTGGGCAAAGGAATATCTCCGCCTTGCCCCGGATGAGGCCAAACCACTCGTCCGTGCAACCTTCAACCTGCCGCATACCGAGACCGGGTCAGACCAGCGGAAAGATGATCCTCCAGGCATCCCGGTCTATTTCGCGGAAATCGAGGATCGGCTGGTGATCGGCATGACACAGATCATGCGCCTACCCGCCACCTCGGACGTCGGCACGATGGTGGGGCGAGCACAGAGCGATTACCAGAATACCGAAAAGCTCGACTGGGTGGAGGCCATGCTGGGCATGGTTCGAGGCGATCAAGCCCTGCGCGGGCGCATCGATTTCGGTTTTGCCAACTGTGCTTATGATGCCGGCCTGCTCCGCCCTCTGGCTGACGATTATCTCGAAGTCACGCAGATGGCTCCCCGGATCGGCTATGCGCCGTTCTATCTGCGGCAGATCGACGCCGAAGAGGGAGGCGCGATCAGCTATGACAGTGCTGACGCGATGAGCGCTGGCCGGGCCCGCTATCCGGTGTGGACCGGTAATCAGATCACCGAATTGTGCGGAAACCTTACGATCAAGAAGCTTGAGGGCGCCAACGACGCAACGCCGCAAGGAACACACAGCTACCTTCGATTTGTGAAGGCTGGAGCAACTTTTTCGGGTGAGATCAAGTTTCACAACCTGTTGCCAGAGGAACTTGGGGCATTGTTGTGGGCGCTCTCGCTCGGCGACAAAGGGGCACTTGATCACACGGAGGGCAAATCCCGCCACGCCCACTCAGCCGGGCGGGCACGGGCCTTGGGGTTTGGCGCACTGGTGCCGGGTAAAATCTACTGCCCGGTGCTCTATGCGGTCGACGATGATGGCCGGGCCGAAACCGAAGTGACCGATGACGATGAACATGACGTGCAGCTCCACGCCTGTCTGGCCGCGTTTGCTAAGGCGATGTGTGGGATTGAGGATTTGGCGGCACTGCATCGCCAACCAGCTATCGCGCGGCTGCGGCACTTCAGCCATCTGGACCGCAATGATCCGCGCCTGGCCCTGCATCTGAACGATGCTGGCGACGCTAGGTTTGCGCATTATAAGCGCCTGAGAGAGGGAGTTGCCGGAGGCGGGATACCGGGAAACATCTTAAACACGCTCAAGGCCAACGGCGCGGCCGCGCCGTTTTCCGGCAATATTCTTGATTGGGGCAGCGATCCGTTGGGTCCGCCTGACGACGCAGACGAACAAACTGGGTAAGGGACCGGGCCAAGCTAAACCGTGATTGATCCGTAGGGGCAGGCACACTGTTACAGGTGATGCGCCGCAATTCTGGTGTGATAGTTTCGGGCGAATGAGGCTCTGAAACCAACTTTGTCTTTCAACATCCGCAAGGGTGACTCCCACCGTTTCAAACTTTTGCCATTACGTTCGTGCAAGCTTTGGATCGTGTGTGCGGCGAGGTGGCCCGCCGTTCCTGACTTGCCGTTTCCCCCACCGGGAAGGTTTTCAACGTCTAGCGAGCAGCAATGTGGCCCGCCGTTCCTGACTGGTAGTCCTGAAACCCGCAGTCAAGCTATAGTTTTTCGGCCATTTTCCAGAGGGGATGGAAAAAGATTGTACCGATGATGATCTTTGGCAAACGAAATCTCATTTATATGTATTATTTCAGATGGTTCGAAACATCCAAAGGGAGTGCGGTTCCCACTCTGCTCCATGCGCCCTCTCGCAAGACATTGTTTCTCCTTGCCTATCCGAATGTCTCCGGGCATTTCCTATAGCTCGTCGTCACGCCGCTTCGCCGCAGGGGGATTGCAAGCCATGGCTAAAACCGAGAGCCGCTGGCCTGCGGCCGGCCTGACATCCCCCATAGAGCGTGTGTGGCATGGCCGCGGCACGCCCACGCCGGAAAATGTGAACGAAGTTTGCAAACGCCCCAGCCGCTTTGTTTCGGATAAGCCTCGGGTCGCTGCCTCTGCCACAACGCAGCAAGAGGACCCTTATTCCAGCATCCGCAAGCGCCTTTTTACCACCGGGCGCGCGGAGTGCTCGCTGGACGAATGCCTGATGCTTTGCCACGCTGAAGCGGAATGGCCAGCGACCGGGCATGTAGCGGCTGCCCCCAACTTACTGTCCGAGCTGGCGCGTCGCATCCCGGGCGACTGGAAGGCGACAGAGGATTTAGCAGTGATCGCGCTGCTGGGCGCTGATACGGAAACCACCTGGGGGCTCTATGTCCGCCTCCCCCTTGCTCGGGAGGGATGGCTTCAGGCCCGGTTTGCCGATCTCGGCAAGCCGGGTAGCGATGGCTTACGCGCCACGCGGATCTGGGGCCTGAACGCCGATATCGTGGAGATGTGGGTGGTGCTGGACGGTGAGGCGGACGCCGACGACGTAGTATTCCTAGAGACGCTGACGGATCGACTGCTCGACGAGTTACTGGTCGGCAACCGGCCTGTGGCGCGCTGGTCGCTCAGCCTGATGGCGCCGGTCTGCCTGACCGAAGAGGGACAGGAGAGAGTTTCCACATGGGACGAATGGAGGGCGCAGTCAGAAGCGAAGAACTATCTGCTGCCGCAAGTCGAACACCTGCTCGGCCGGTGCGGCGATCTATCGCGCGAAGACTGCCTGATAACCCGCGAGTTCGCCCCGCTATCGGCCCTGACGCTTTACGCGCAGCACCCGCTCTACAGCGACGAACAGCTTCAAGCACAGATCACCCAATTGCGGCTGCATGATTTCGGTGGCGGGTGCGGCAGCGCAAAGATCCTCGAATGGCAATTGGTGTTCAACACGCCAAAGGAGCCCGAAGAAGCCGTATTTGGCGAGGATGATGCCCCCCTTCTGAAGCGGGTGTGGCGACGTTACCTGGCCGAACCCGAAGAGCCGAAACCCCCATGGTCAGCCGCAAGCTTGTGCGACTTTGTCGCCGCCACGCGGTTCGTGCAGGCCAATTATCGTCAGGAAGTGTACCTGACAACAGAGGATGGAGGGATCAAGCTTGGGGAGGTGGTTCCGGGGATCAAGCCAGGCAATGGATCAAGCGTTGAGCAGCTGAAGGATATGCCAGACTTGGCTTATTGGCTGCTGGAGCAAGTAGGAATTGAAACGGCCCCAAACGCTCGCGGAGATGACCGCGCGCGGGTGTTCCTTTCTGTAATACTTGAAGGCGGAATGCCGGGCGACGAACTCGACGGATTGCTGGCTCGCCTCAGTACAGTAGATCCTTATCAAAGCGGCCCGATCTACGATGGCAGTTTCGCTCAGGATGAGTTTTGTCAGAGTCGTTATGATCGATTTTGGTCGTTGGGCTCACTGTTCATGTGCAGCCCTCACAGCTTTGCATTTGTCGGGTTCCGACAGTGTGAGGAATTGGCGATGAAAAAGCCGCGCTGGAGCTTTTCTGAACGGCTAGTCCATGCGTTGCATATGCCGGAGATATACTCACGGCTCTTTTTGCTGGTGCAATTTCAGGCGCTCGCGCTTGCCGATGTCGGCCAAGCCATTTCAAAAATTGGCCTTCCCGGTCTGATGGCGAACGAGGTTGATGGGGCGCGGGTGAACAATGCCGCTGGTCAGTTACAGAACTCTCTCACCGAGATTTCCGACCTCCGAAGCCTGTGGGTGCGACTTCGTAACCAACGCTGGTTTTTACGCGTGAGCAGTCAGGTGCAGGGTGAGGAGTTGTACGACCTGATGCAGAGACAGACCGGAATCGGTCAGGAGCTGGATCTACTGAATGCCAAACTCGAGGATTTGGAAACAGTCATATCGATCCAGACACGGAGAGAAGCGGAAAAAAATCAAGAAGCAGCAGGGCGGCGGCGGCGCTTTCTGGAACTGTTCGCGCTGCCTATCACAATTACACTAGCAATCCGCGCCATGCTCGATACGGGAAATGGCTTAGAGACGACTAGTGTGAAAAATAGTTTTGATGCCTTGAGCACATTTCTATGTGTACAGAATCAATTTGCCTTTTTGATCTCAATATCATCGTTTCTATCTTTTATTATTATATTTTTTATAGAATATAAGAAGAACTATAAAATAAAATATACTAATATTTGCGATAAATTACTTTCATTTGAAGGAATTGAAACTGTCTTATTTTTTGTTACAATCTTGTTACTTTCCTTTGCGAGAGATTTTTATTTTTTGAGGTATTTATTTAGTTTAATTTAATCTCAGTTTGGTATGTATATTTTTATCATTACCCTGGCTTCAAGATGTTGGTCTAAGGAATGTTGAAAAAAGAAATTTTCAACAAGCCTAATATATGATTCAAACTTTTTTTAAAAGCGGTTGTGGGGGTAACAAAGGCTCTGACGCGGATGAACTGCGGCGTGTCCTGCGCAAGACCGGCACCACAGCCGTCATTGTAGATTTCCGCTGAGAAGTGACCCGGTATTTCCATCGAGATTTGACCCGGGTGGGGGTATGTCCCGCAGAGCGGGGTTTAGGTCAAGCTGGTGATTTTTCCTTTCGCGTTTTTGGGCTTGCGGAGCTGGCTCTGAACCG
>JBBQAU010000063.1:0-11083 GCA_038316685.1 Sphingomonadales bacterium | reverse complement strand
GAAGGAACATCTGTCGACGCTCGATGCGCTGCGTCAGGTTGTCCACTTGCGCGCCTATGCGCAAAAAACGCCGATCAACGAGTATAAGCAGGAAGCGTTCGCGCTGTTTGAACGCATGCTGAATCAGATTCGTGAGGATGTGACGCGCACGATTTCGCATGCGCAGTTCCAACTCGAGCAGCCCCAGGGTCTGCCCGCTCTGCCAGATTTCATGACATCACATTTTGATCCGTTTACGGGCGAAGACGATAGCAATGATTTTGATGCTGCGTCGCGCGGGCTGGTCACCACCCGGATTGCGCCACTTTCAATCCCGCGGCCGGTTGGCGATGAATTTGGCAGCGACCCAGCGGCATGGGAAGGGATGGTCAGCCGCAATGCGCCGTGCCCATGTGGATCGGGAAGGAAGTATAAATATTGCCATGGGGCGCTCTGATGATTATTCGTTGAGTTAAAGCGTTTTGGTTATCCGTCGGGTGGAGGGTGTCGTTGGCCGTCGCCTGACATATCGGCGGACTGACAAACTCGTCGCCTAAGACGGTTGACGTTCCCGCCGAGCGCGGTGAACCGCTGAAACGCTCCTTTCCCTGACTCGACTCTCTGGCGCGCTTGCCGATCGGGTTGTGCGGCTTGTGGGGCATGGCGAATGCCCGTTGCAGCGAGGCCTCTCGACGGGCCACTGTCTCCGCTGCGAAGGCCATTGCCTACCCCGCGCTCAAGCGCGATGACGATGCCAAGACTCTGATCGCTGATGGATGAAGGTTCAGGGTCACGTGATATGGGCAACAATCACGCGATGATCGACCTGTGCTTGACCCCCAGATATATCGAAATGCTTGGGAAAAGATCGACGAAACGATTTTTATCAGGCAATCGACAGAAGATCCGTCTCCCAACAAAGAGGGCGATAATTTAGTTGTTCCCGCCCAAGCGCCGCAAAACTGAGCTTACGGCTCGCGAATGATCGCCCTCGCTCGCTATGTTATACCGGTGGCCTTCGTTTTGTCGCTCTCTCAACATGCGGCGGCGCGAGATGAAGTTTCTCAAGATGACGATTTGGCGATTGTTTTCAACGTAAAGCCGAATGACGTTATTGGCAGGGTGAAATCCGGGTTGTTGTGCGGGCCGAACGGAGCGTTGCGGTGGCGCGATCTGGTAAGGCCAGATGACCTCGAATTGCGAGAACGATTGGTATCACAAATGCCTGCTCGATCTGGCTCGGCTCGATCCCGGCAGCGGGTCACAATGTCGATCGATCAGCTAGTTTTGAATATATGTTTGCCTTGGCAACGCATTCTGGGGAGGCAGGCCAAGGCAAATGGAAAGCTGATCGTCTCCTGGTCGATCGAGGGCGAAATCAACAATCAGCGGATCGTGGACGTATACGAAATTGCAGGGAACTGGCGAGACCCTCGAGTCCATCCCGACCTGATGTTGCACCTGTTAGACCAATCGGTCGCGCGATACCAAAAAAGGCGATTGGAATAGGATTCGATCGTAAATCGCCTCACCGCTTGCCCCCGCCAGCATGGCTGCTATAGACCCTCGCCGACGGGCAAAGTCCTAGGCGGGCGTGGCGGAACTGGTAGACGCAGCAGGTTTAGGTCCTGCCATCGCAAGATGTGGGGGTTCGAGTCCCTTCGCCCGCACCAGCTTCACCCCAAATACGGGCGCTTGCTGATAGTTTTTCGAGATTGATCAAGAAAGCTTAGAGCCAAACCGATGCAGACTGTTGAGACGTTGAATGAAGGCCTGAAGCGGGCCTACACCCTGAAGATCACCGCCAAGGACATTGAAGCCCGGATTGATGCCGAACTGAAGCGCGTCGCGCCGCAGATCCGCATGGCCGGTTTTCGCCCCGGCAAGGTGCCCACCAATCTTGTCCGCAGGATGCACGGCCCTGCGATAACGCAGGATGCGCTCAACACATCGATCCAGGATGGCATCCAGCAATTGTTGATCGAGCAGAAACTACGCCCCGCAATGCAGCCCGCCGTCTCCCTGGAGGGCGATTATGCGCCGGGTCATGATGCCGACGTCAAAGTAGAGCTTGAGGTGTTGCCCGATGTGCCCACTCCGGCGATCGAAGGGCTGACGCTGGAACGCCTTATCGTCCCGGTGGGAGACGATGCCGTCAATGCGCAACTTCAACGCTTTGCAGAACAGCAAAAGCGTTTTGACGACGCCGAGCAGGACCATAAAGCGATTACGGGCGATCTGGTGATCATGGATTTTGTCGGAAAGGTCAACGGCGTCGCGTTTGAGGGCGGTACCGGAGAAGATATGTCGATTGAAATTGGCACCGGCCGCCTCATTCCCGGATTTGAGGATCAACTGGTTGGTGTAATGAAGGGCGATACGCTCACCATCAATGTGACGTTTCCTGCCGACTATACGGTGGCCGTCCTTGCCGCGCAGCCCGCGACGTTTGATCTGGAGATCAAGGATGTCCGGGTGTCCCGCGACGCCGTGATTGACGAGGAACTTGCAAAATCGCTTGGTCTTGAAAGCCTTGAGCAGCTGCGTAATTTGCTCAAAGGCCAGATTGAACAGGAGCATTTTGGCCTCACCCGCACGTTTATGAAGCGTAAGCTGCTTGATCAGCTTGCTGGCGGCCATGATTTTCCGGTTCCGCCGTCGATGGTCGAGGCCGAGTTCAACCAGATTTGGGCACAGCTTGAGCAAGAGGCTACGCGCGAGGCCGATCCAGCAGCCGCGATGGCCGAGATGGAAGCAGAGCGCGATGATTATCGTGGCATTGCCGAGCGGCGCGTCCGGCTGGGGCTGTTGCTGTCAGAGATTGGTCAGGCCAACGGGATTGAGGTCAGCCAGCAGGAAATGAACCGACTGATCGCACAGGCAGCCCAGCAATACAGCCCCGAAGAGCGGACGCGCTTTATCGAATATGTTCGTCAGGAGCCAATGGCGGCCGCCCAACTGCGCGCCCCGCTTTATGAGGACAAGGTCGTCGATTGGCTGTTTGAAAAGTCGGAAGTTACAGAGCGTGAAGTAACGCGTGAAGCATTAGAAGCAGCCATTGAAAGCGATGATGGGTTTGCACCGGGCGCGCACGACCATGACCACGACTCCAAGCCCAAGGCGAAGAAGGCAGCAAAGGCCAAGCCTGCTGCCGTTGAGCAGATTGCCGACGCAGCACCAGTTGAGGTGAAGCCTGCAAAGAAAGCCGTGCCCAAAAAGGCAAAGCCTGCCGTCGCGCCTGATACCGCTTCCGATGCGTCGCCTGCACCAGCCAAGAAGCCCACAGCAAAGAAGGCCGCCGCTAAAAAGGTCGAGAGCTGATATCGTTTTGAAAACAGGGCAGACAGGATGACCGCGGCACCCAGCATCGCTGTCTTGTTGCCCTGTTTCAACGAATCTGCAGCGATCGCCCAAACCATCGCAGGCTTCAGGGCGGCGTTGCCGGAAGCGACGATTTACGTTTTCGATAACAACAGCAGCGATGACACGATGGCGGTTGCCGCAGCCGCTGGGGCGATTGTTCGCAGCGAACGCCTGCGCGGCAAGGGTAACGTCGTCCGGCGCATGTTTGCCGATGTCGATGCCGACATTTATATAATGGCCGATGGCGATGCGACTTACGATGCATCAAGCGCCCCGCAGATGGTCGCCCGCTTGCTTGAAGATCAGCTCGACATGGTGGTGGGCGCGCGTATTGCCGATCGGGATGCAGCTTACCGTTCCGGCCACAGGATCGGTAATGCACTGTTGACGGGGATGCTCGCAAAGCTTTTTGGCCGCAGCTTTTCTGATATCCTTTCTGGCTACCGGGTGTTTTCGCGGCGTTTTGTCAAAAGCTTCCCGATCCTATCCGGTGGTTTTGAGATCGAAACCGAGATGAGTGTGCATGCGCTTGAAATGCGGATGCCGGTTGCCGAGCTTCCCGCCCCTTATTTTGCCCGTCCTGAGGGTTCCGTTTCCAAACTGAGCACTTGGCGCGATGGCTGGCGAATCTTGCGGACAATTGTGACGCTCTACCGGAGCGAACGCCCAGTCTCTTTTTTTGGCGCGATCGGTGCCGTGCTGGTGGTTGTGGCGCTGCTACTCAGCGGACCGCTGGCGATGACGTATATGCAAACCGGCCTTGTCCCCAGGCTGCCGACTGCCGTGCTGGTGACGGGACTGATGATCCTCGGGGCGCTGTGTTTCTTTACCGGGTTGATCTTGGATACAGTGGTGCGCGGACGCCGCGAGATGCGACGGCTTGCGTATCTCTCGTTTGCAGCCCCCGGTAACCCTCGTCACGACGGGGCTTGAAGTCCTTCGCGCCAAGGCCGATGTAGGCATATCGAGCGCAAGAGGATCAGAGACACACTATGCATAATCCCTTCGAGACCGGCAACTTCGCCCAACCCATCACCGATGGACTCATCCCGGTCGTGATCGAACAATCGAACCGGGGTGAGCGCAGCTTCGACATCTACTCGCGCTTGCTGCGAGAACGAATCATTTTCGTTACCGGACAGGTCGAGGATCATATGGCATCGGTAATCACCGCACAGTTGCTCTTCCTTGAATCGGAAAATCCAAAAAAAGATATCTTCCTGTATATCAACTCGCCAGGCGGCGTGGTTACGGCGGGCATGGCGATTCATGACACCATGCAGTACATCCGGCCGCGCGTTGGCACGGTCTGTATCGGACAGGCCGCATCGATGGGCAGTTTCTTGCTGTGTGCGGGAGAACCCGGCATGCGCGTTGCGCTCAGCAATGCGCGAATCATGGTGCATCAGCCATCGGGCGGCGCACAGGGTCAGGCGACGGATATTGAGATTCAGGCCAAGGAAATCCTGCGGATTCGGCATCGGCTCAACGAACTTTATGCAAAATATACCAAGCAGCCGCTCGACGCGATTGAGAACGCGATGGAGCGTGACAAGTTTTTGAGCGCCGACGAAGCGAAGACTTTTGGCCTTATCGACGATGTTTATGACAAGCGGCCAATGCCAAGCGAGGATGCGTCAACGGCGGCGGCCTGATTGCTGTTGCACGTAAACGAGATTTTGGTGATTATAGTGGGATGGGACTGCTGTTGGTGATTGCCGCCCCGGTGACGCACCTTGGTGGTGCGAAGGAAGTGTTGAATGGATAAGGTGCGAGGCAGCGACCCAAAGAGCACGCTATATTGCTCCTTCTGTGGTAAATCGCAGCACGAGGTGCGCAAACTGATTGCTGGGCCGACGGTTTTCATCTGCGATGAGTGCGTCGAACTGTGCAACGATATCATTCGGGAAGAGACCAAATCCGCGCTCGTAAGCAAGAAGGATGGTGGTGTGCCGACGCCCCAGGAAATTTGCGACGTGCTCGATGATTATGTGATTGGTCAGAAACGCGCAAAGCGTGTGCTATCGGTGGCGGTGCATAATCATTACAAGCGCCTCAACCATGGCCAGAAGGGTGCCGATGTTGAGCTTGCCAAGTCGAATATCCTGCTGGTGGGCCCAACCGGCTGTGGCAAAACGCTGCTCGCCCAGACGCTGGCGCGTATTCTTGACGTGCCGTTCACGATGGCTGATGCAACGACGCTGACCGAGGCGGGCTATGTTGGCGAGGACGTCGAAAACATCATTCTGAAGCTACTTCAGGCGTCCGATTACAATGTCGAACGGGCGCAGCGCGGGATTGTTTATATCGACGAGATCGACAAGATCAGCCGCAAGGCCGAAAATCCGTCGATCACGCGTGATGTGAGCGGCGAAGGTGTGCAGCAGGCCTTGCTCAAGCTGATGGAAGGCACAACGGCTTCTGTGCCACCACAGGGCGGCCGCAAGCATCCGCAGCAGGAGTTTTTGCAGGTCGATACAACCAACATCCTGTTTATCTGCGGTGGTGCGTTTAGTGGTCTGGAAAAGATCATTGGGGATCGTTTACAAGGCAAGTCGATTGGTTTTGGCGCGCACGTCGCTGGCCCCGATGAACGGCGCGCAGGAGAGGTGTTGAAATCGGTCGAGCCGGAGGATCTGCTCAAGTTTGGCCTGATCCCCGAATTTGTTGGTCGGCTGCCGGTGATTGCAACGCTTGAGGACCTTGACGTGCCCGCGCTGGTTACGATTCTGACCGAGCCGAAAAATGCACTCGTCAAGCAGTATCAAAAGCTGTTCGATATGGAGACGGTGCAGCTTGATTTCACCGATGACGCATTGGTCACGGTCGCGAGGAAGGCGATCGATCGCAAGACTGGCGCGCGGGGGCTGCGATCAATTCTGGAAAGCATCCTGCTCGACACGATGTTTGATCTGCCGAGCATGGACGGTGTCGATCAGGTGATGATCGACAAGGATGTGATTGAAGGCCGCAAGGAACCGATCCGCGTCTATGGCAAGAAAGAAAAGGCCGGCGACGCCGCGTGATCGAGGGGGAGAGCGGCACCGAAAGGGTCATGCCGCCGATCCACCTCGCCCGTCGGGATCAACGTCGTGAGATTGCGGCGATGCTTGCCCGGGCTTTCTTCAATGACCCTGTCGTGTGCTGGATATTCCCTGACGCAGCGCTCCGGGCAAAGCGTTTGCCGCGAATGTTCGGGATGCTTTTTGATGGTGATGCCGCAAACGGCATGCGGCTGGTGACGCCGGAGTGCGATGCAGCCACGCTATGGCGCGCACCCGGTGCGGCGCGGACGGGTTTGTCGGAGATGATCCGCAGTGCCATACCGATGCTGACCATTTTTGGTAGCGGTATCGGTCGGGCATTGGCCGTTTCTGATGCGATTGATGCGCATATGCCAAGCGGCGATTTCTGGTATCTGCACATTGCCGGTTGTGATCCGGCAGCACAGGGCCGTGGTCTTGGTGGGCTGGCGGTGCGTGCCGGAATTGAACGCGCGGCAGACGGACGTTTCCCAACCTATCTTGAATGCCCGCTGGAGAAAAACCTGAGTTTTTACCAAGGGCTCGGCTTTAAAGTTACTTCAGAATGGGACGTTCTCCGGGGCGGCCCGCGCTTTTGGTCGATGCTGCGACCCGCGACCGCCTAAAGCGTTGCCTCAATCGCGCGCGCGGCGAGATCGGGGTCTGCAGCGTCAGTAATTGGCCGACCGATGACCAGGATTGACGCCCCGGCATCAAGCGCCGCGCGGGGGGTGACCACGCGTTTTTGATCGCCAGCCTGGGCGTTTGCCGGCCGAATGCCGGGAACGACCAGAAAGCCCTTCGGCCACAGCTTATGAGCGGCGGCAACTTCTGTGCCCGAGCACACCACGCCATCGACGCCCGAGAGCTTTGCCAGTTCTGTCAGGCGCATCACTTGCTCATGTGGGTCACCGTGCATACCAATGGCGTGAAGATCGCTGCTGTCGAGGCTGGTAAGCGTTGTCACAGCGACGATCTTCGTGCCGGTGGCGGCGGCGGCCTTGGCATCCTCCATCATCGCCCGCCCACCTGCCGCATGCACCGTCAGGATGGCCGGCTCCAGACCCCGCAGCGATTGGATCGCCTTGGCGACTGTATTGGGGATGTCATGGAGTTTCAGATCAAGAAAGATCGGGAGGCCTAGTTCAGCCATTTCCCGCACACCGTGCCGGCCATTCGCCAGAAAAAATTCAAGACCCAGTTTGATCCCGCCGACATGATGGCGCACCTTGCCCGCAATCGCTTTGGCCCGTTCGATATCGGGCGTATCCAGCGCAACAAAGATTTTGGTTGTCATGCCACCCCCGGCGGCACCGCCATCGGCACTGATGCCGGCGGAATATCCAAATAGGCGGGGGCACTGGGCGACATGGCGGCGACTGGCGCAGCCGCACCACGCAGATCCGCAACGGTTCGCTCAGCGGATGTTAGTTTCTGACGGAGCCGCCACTTCACCGCATGATGATAAAGCAGCACCGGCAGACAGCCCGACAGGAATGTAAAAACGAGCAGCATCGGCAAATTGACTTCGGCAATTAAACCGGCCCAGAGCCTGATCGGTATGGCCGTCCAGTTGCCGATCGCGAAGACCGCGAAAACAACCGCGAGCAGAAACCAGAAGAGCGTTTTTAAAAACTGCATCGAGCATGCTCCGTGGTGATGCGAGCAGGTCTACGACGCTGCGATTAGTTTTGCCAGCCTCAGCCAATTTCTGCCCTAAGGCTCGTGATCAGCCCGGCGATGGCGGATAGCTTTGGCTCCTCCTCGTCGAGGATCGCGAGGAACACGTCCCGCTTTATCACCGCGATTCGGGCTTTTCTGAAGCGCATCCGGGCTGGCAAGGTCGATACGATGATATCGATCAGCCGTTCTGCCCCGTGCAATCTGCCCCAAAGATAATCGTTCTCGCGATAGGCGCGACTGAAAAAGGCGCCAAAGCTATTGAACTGTATACCTTTTAACGTCGCTTCTGCGCCGCCCGAGCGGATTGAAACCGCGTCGTCGGGGGCGATTCGGTCCACTTTGATGGGATCAAATTCATCCAATCCTTCGCCCTGCAGCAACGGTAGCGTCGCCACATCAAAATACGGAAAGCCGAGATAGGCGAGCAGGATCGGCCGTCGGACGTCGCGTGACGCGCCCGACAAGGCTTGTGACAAGCGGAGTTCAGTTTGATCATCAAGCGGTTTGAGATTGAGCGATGCGGCAAATTTTTCAAGAAGTGGTCCGGCATTATCCTTCAGGCCCAGCACATCGTGTTGCAGGCTGATGTGGGATTCGGAGCGTTGGCATTCGATATAGACCGCAAGCGACTCGTAGATCGCTGCACGAAGACCGCCAATTTCTGTTTCTTCAACATCAGACTCAAGATCGGCCAGACGACGCGCAAGCATCCGCATTCGGCGGATGCGAAAGCCCAGATCATAGGACCGCAGAAACGCGATGGTCGCCGGGTTGGTCCCTCCACTAAAGGTCGGGCCCATGTCGTTCATGCCCTGGGCGTGTACACTGGCGAGGATATGGCGGCGAAGCTCATTGAATCGGCGATTACTATGCTCTGCGCCGATGCTGTGCAGCATCCGTGTCAAATTCTCGATCACCCCGGCGAGCTTTAAATGTCCGTATGCGGCATAGCCATAACCCGCATTGCTGGCGGCCGCAGCCTGCGCACGACGCCGCCAGCCACCAAGCCGTGCGACGGTTGGATGATCAAGGAACAACGTATAGCCGAAAAGCCCTTCGATCTGCTTTTCAATTTCGGGCCGCACAGCATCCATGATGTCGCGCATTCGTTCGATGCGGTCAGATCGCTCTGTGATCGCCTCAAGATTGTCACGGATCGGTTGCTGACGGGGCAGTTCGGAAATGGCACCGATTATGGTCGAAAAAAAACCAGGCATTGATCCTGCTTCAGTACGTGTCCGCAGTTTTCGGGTTGGATAGGGATCGATGTAGACGAAGCGACGATCAATCTGGCGGCGTGCTGGCCGTTCACGCAGCGCATCAATTGCGGGCTTGAATGGTGCGTTGACGAGTACAGAACCGTCAATCAACACCGTCGTGTTCGCCATTTGTACCGCGTATTGGCGTGGCAAGATTCGCTTGAGAAAGGCCTCCCGCCCCGGCCAGGCGGTGCCTTGCCTGGCCAGCACCTTGTCCATTTCGGCGACCGTGAATGGCGGGAAAGCACCGGGGAAACTGGACGTTGCGCGGGCGGCAAAGCTTAACTCTGCGGGGTGCGCAAGCGTTTCAACGCGTTGGCCGTGATCGGTGAAGGGGAAGATCAACCGATGTTCGGTTTCGATCACCTCGGCGGGCGAGTTAAGCGCAAGACGTTCGGGGTGGCCGCCAAAGTCCGTCACCGTTACGAACAGGTCCAGCGGCTGGCCATCAGGGAGCAATCGTTTTCCCTTCGGAGCCTTGGCCATGGCGTCGAAGGCATCCACCAGCATGCCGGAAAAAAGCTCGCCGCCAAAAGGGGGTTCAAACCAGCGCGAGCGGACGAATTTTGAGAGTTTGGAGCGGACCTCAGCGCGCGCGCCGACCTCGATCATCTCGTCAATATCGGCACCACCCCGCCGTTGCGCTGCCCAGGCAATTGGCAGTGCCCAGGCCTTTTGCAATCCATATTTCGGGGCTTGGGCCGGATCGAGCAAGGCCTCAATATCGGCTGAATCGAGCCATAAATCGGTCAGGGGTTCAAGCGACTGGCCGGTCGATATTGCCTGAGCAAGGAATATCCCGTTGATCCCACCAGCGCTCGCCCCCGCGATGATATCAACCAAGACCCGCAACGTGATGCCATGCTGGTCTTCGATTTCCTGAAGAAGAGCGCGATACACACCCTGGCTGCCTGCCGGTGGGATGATGCCATCATGGAAGGCGCAGCTGGCCTTTGCGAGACGCCAGATTTCCTTCGATATGCCGTGCATATAAACAGCGAGGCTGATGCCGCCGTAGCAGACCAGAGCGAGCCGCAACTCCTTCTCGCGGTTCATCCCGTCCCCTCGATTGTCGCCCAGATCGGCAGATGGTCAGACGCTATTTTTGCGGTTGTGCTGTGGTGTACTCCACACGCCACAATGCGCAAGTCGCGTGAGACCATAATACGATCAAGGCGCGCAACCGGGCGGCGGGCATGAAAGCTCGGGCCGGTTTCAGCGATGCTGAAGTGGCGGGCAAACTCGTGCAGACAACCGGCGGTGGCGCTCCATTCGTTGAGGTCGCCCATCAAGATTGTCGGATGGCGTGGTTCTGCTCCCTCGACATGCGCGATGATCGTGTGCGCCTGACGCCGTCGCCGCAATCCCGACAGATCAAGATGCATGCCGACGATGTGGAGGTTTGCGGAGCCAATCGAAACCAAGGCGGCAACCGCACCGCGAGGTTCAAGCGTGGGCAGATGGATTGGCGCACAGTCAATCAGTTGCATCCCCTTGCGGATCAAAAGGCTGTTGCCATGCCAACCGCTGCTTGCAGGCCGTTGCGCTACAGGCACAGTCCGCCAGGGGCAAAGTGGATCAAGCAGGCCCTTGTCGAGCACGGCAGCGCGGACGCCGAAGCGGCGATCGGCTTCTTGCAGGGCGATGATGTCCGCATCAATCTCTGCCAGCACCGCCATGATCCGATCCGGGCGGCGACGCTGGTCTGTGCCGACGCCCTTGTGGATATTGTAGCTTGCGACCTTGATCTTCATGGCCTGCTTATCGACGCTGCGG
>JBBQAU010000062.1:0-11127 GCA_038316685.1 Sphingomonadales bacterium | reverse complement strand
GAGCGTGAACAGCCCGCGCATTTTGCCGTCGGCAATGGCAAAATTCGCCGCCCAGACGACCAGATCAGTGGCCGACGCGCTGCCAAATACCGCCGGATTATCATAGGCCTCAATCGGCATCGAAAAGCTGACGATGTTCATTAGCAGGATACCCAGCACCGCAACGCCGCGCACGGCGTCGATTGCGGTGATTCGCGTCTCGGCCGCAGCGTCCATCAGCCGGACTTAGCGCCGCTCGCTGGATGTCACAAAATCGCTCCCAGGTTTCACCGACGAATTTTCTCCAAGCCATATCCCTGAATGGCCAATGGCCGAGCCGGACGTGAAATACCTGCGATGACGATTCATGCCGTTTACGATGCCGCTCGCAAGTTGCCATCGCAAGCGCTCAATTATTCGAGGGTTGGGCTAGTCTGTTGATATCTTGCGTCTCCCGGGACACTCGCGCAATGTCGCGACATCCGGTCTCCTTTCCGCTGCCAGCATTTTGATGAAAGCAAACTTTCTGATGATCCTTGCCTGTCCGATTCCTGCCGCCTTGCTTGTTGTTATGGCCACAATGGCTGCTACGTCAGCCCTGGCGGCACCTGCCCGCCAATATGGCGCACTGGCGATTGCGCCAGCGGGGGACCGCATTGCCAGCGTCGAGACGACGGGAGAGCATGGCAAGATCGTCGTTCGGCAGCTGAACGGCGGTCGAGTGATTGCGACGATCGATCCGTGCGCGGCGTGCAGTTATTCCGGCCTCGCCTTTGCGCGCGATGGCAGCCTTGCATTTTTGGCGCGCGACCGTGCAGCGGGGACGGTGGTGTTGCAGCTGGCATCGGGTGAGGCACCGCCGCGCTCCATCGCCACGATCAAGGGCATTGCGCAGACGCCGCGCTTCTCGCCCGATGGCAGCAAGATTGCGCTGCTGGTGACGATTGGTGCCGCCAAAGAATCGGGCGCGGCACAGGCCGGGGTTCGCCAAGTCGGTGAGATTGGCGAGAAGAATGATGTGCAGCGGATCGCGCTGTTCGATCTCACCGAGACCGTGAAGGCGCCGGTGCTGGCCGAGGTCATCTCCCCGCTTTCTCCGGCCGACCGCTATGTTTATGAATATGACTGGACGCCCGATGGTCGCGGCTTTGTCGTTACGTCGGCGCTGGGCAACGGCGATGCTAACTGGT
Source organism: Sphingomonadales bacterium (assembly GCA_038316685.1). Classification (GTDB taxonomy): domain Bacteria; phylum Pseudomonadota; class Alphaproteobacteria; order Sphingomonadales; family Sphingomonadaceae; genus Sphingomonas. The sequence goes on along the minus strand of JBBQAU010000062.1, from coordinate 9,958 downwards.
GGGTCGCAACGCTTGATGCGGTTGATGCGCAGACGGGTGCTGTACGGCAGATCGCCAAACCGTCTGTGCAGATGAACTTCCCTCGGGTCTCCCCCGATGGCCAGCAGGTGGCCTTTGTCGGTGGCGTGATGAGCGATTTTGGGTCGGTAGGCGGCGATATATGGACCGTGCCGTTCGCTGGTGGCACCCCCACCAACGCCACGCAGAACCGACCGATGACGATCACGTCATTTGCGGGGTGGCGCGGCGGCCAGATGCTGGGATCGACACTGTCGGGGGACAGCCAGGGCGTTTATTCGTCAATCAGCGCGCGCGTTGACGGCATGATCTGGGGCAGGCCGCTGAGCCTGTCCGCAGGCGATGGCCGCATTGTGTATAGCGCTGACGGCAATGTCGCCGCGACCGTCGCGCAAGGCTATGACCGCGCGCCCGCGATCTATGCGGGCTCGTTGTATGCGCCGGTGCAAATCACGCATGACAATGACACGGTCGCCCCACTCGCAAGCGTCAAGAGCATCCGCTGGAAGAATGACGGGTTCGACATTCAGGGCTGGCTGCTCGCGCCGGTGGGGGCTGACCCCGCCAAGAAAGCAGCAATGGTGACAGTCGTGCATGGTGGCCCGGCATCAGCCAGCATGCCCAATTTTATCGAGCGCGGCGCGACCGCTGATCTGCTGGCGGCGGGTTATTATATCTTCTATCCCAATCCGCGTGGCAGCTATGGTCAGGGCGAGGCCTTTACCGCGGCCAACAAGCGCGATTTCGGCGGGGGTGATCTGCGCGATATCCTTGCCGGCGTCGATGCAGCGGAGAAGGCAGCACCGATTGATGATGCGCGGCTGGGGCTGATGGGCGGAAGCTATGGTGGCTTTATGGCGATGTGGGCGAACACCCAGACCAACCGGTTCAAGGCAATCATTTCAGGCGCGGGGCTTTCCAACTGGATCAGCTATTACGGCACCAATGGCATTAATGAATGGATGCTGCCCTATTTCGGCAAGCCGCTTTACGCCGATTATGACGCCTATCGCGCCCCGTCCGCCATCTATCAGATGACGACCGCCAAGACGCCGACTTTCCTTTATGTCGGTGAGCGCGACATTGAAGTGCCGCCGACCCAGTCCGTTGAATATTGGCATGCGCTGAAGGAACTCGGGGTGCCCACAAGCCTCGTCATTTATGCCGAGGAGGGGCATGGCATTCGCGCACCCGTCAACGCGGCGGATCTTCGGAAGCGGACCGTATCGTGGTTCGACAAGTATCTGGCGGCGGCCAAATAGCGGGCGTCACCGTAGCGGTTTGCCGCTGTCTTTCCATCTGTCGAGAATTTGCGAGTCCGCATCTGCGGTTGTAGATTTGTAGCTCGGCAGGGTGGTGCCGCTGGCCCGATAGGCGGGCTGGATGTTCGCCGCAGCCGTGACGGGCTTAGGCGCGATTGGGGTCGCTGTGATCGTGGTTGGTATGGCCTGTAGTGCCGCGAGCATGATTACGGGCATCGCTGTAATTGGGCGGGGATGCGGCCCCGGCATCGGTTCCCCGCCGCCATAACGCTGGCGGAAGGCGGCGGGTGTGCCCCAATAGCCTTGCCAGCGGTGGAAGAAATGCGCGCCGATGGCCGCTGTCATTACCAGGCTGCGGTTCCAGGACGGGGTGACGGCATAGGTGTGGTAATGCGTCGCGGTGCCGACGCTTGCCTCCACTTGCCCGCCGAGCATGTCGGCTGCCACGCGCATCGCCCGCGCCCATGAATTGCGCTGCGGCGCGCGGGCCATAGATCCGTCACAGGCATAGCTGAACTGGCAACCCGTCAGTTTTTCCGACCCCTGATAGATGACGCCACAGACGGTTCCAGGAAAGGCGTGATGACGCGCACGGTTGAGGATGACTTGCGCGACCGCGCGCTGGCCCTTCTCGGGTTCATTGGCGGCTTCATAATAGATCGCATCGGTAAGGCAGTGCAGCGCGCGTGACCGATCAAGCGCGCTCGCGCCTGCCATCGAGAAGGGCTGGGCGGGATGCACTGTGCCATCATTGGCAGGGAGGATCGCATTGGCCGGGATGGGCATGTCGGGCAAGGCGATCGTGCCCGTTGCGCCCTTTATCAACGGAGCCTCTGCAAGCGTCGGCGCTTGCAGTGGTGCGGTCAGGATCAATTTTGCGGCACCGGGGAAATGATCGTCGGTTTCATAGCCGTGCGCTGGCGCAGTCGTGGTGACAGGGACGGTCTCATTGGCGATGATCGCGCGGATCGCCGCGTTGGCGGAATAGCCGACACAGATCAACGCGAGCAGTGCTGCCGCACTTGCCTCCTTTGCCCGTCTGCCCGTCCATTGCCGCCAGAACACCATCGATACCTTCGCTCTGCGCCTTGGCCTGCTGCCAGAACGCATAGCGCCTTAGCCGAGTTACCTCGCTTCCGCGCCCCCCGATTTTGGACTGTCCCGGTGCGAAACACTTGATGGTTAAGCTAATTTTAGGGTTGTTTGAGGGTTGGCGAGTCAAGATTGAGCTTGTCAGCGGGGATGACCTCCAGCTTGGGGTAAGTCTTGCGGAGATCATCTACGAAGCTCTTTGCCTCACCCACCACGATGATGCTTGCAACCGACGGATCAAGCAGCCGTGCGGCGGCGGCCTGAACGTCGGCGGGCGATACGCGCTCAATCGCGCCGGGATAGGTTTGCAACTCTGTGAGCGCGACACCATTGATGACATAACCGCCCAGCGTTTGGGCGATGCCGTTGGTGGTCTCGGTGCTGCGACCAAATCCGCCGATCAGCACTGCCTTGCGGGTATCGAGTTCGGCAGCGGAGGCAATTTCTGTCCCCAGTTTCTTCATCTCGGCAACGATGAGCGAGACGACTTCTGCAGCGGATGGGTTTTTGGTCTGCGTGCTCGCTGAGATCGGCCCCGGCAATCGACGTGCCGATACACCACTGCCTGCGCCATAAGATAGCCCGCGCTTGATCCGTATCTCCTGGTTCAGGCGCGAGGAGAAGCCGACCCCGAGCGTCGCATTGGCGACCGCCAACGAATAAAAGGCGGGGTCCTTGCGAATAATGCCGGGTCGCGCGATCACCACGCCTGCCTGTCCCGCGCCAGGGAAATCGACAACGATCACGCTTGGGGTGGGATAGTTGGTGGGGGTGGCGAGCGCTGGACGCAGTGGCGTCCTGGCTGCGGTCCAGCTGCCAAAATGCGCACGGGCAAGCGCTGCGCCTTGAGCGGGGGTCACATCACCGACAAGGATCAGCGTCGCTTGATCGGGCCGCCACTGCGCGCGATAAGCAGCGACAACGTCGGCGCGGGTAATGCTTTTGAGCGAGGCTGGCGTGCCCGAGATCAAATGACCGTAAGGCGTCGCACCGAAGGAGGCCCTTATGGCGACGAAATCGGCAAGCTGCGCAGGATCCTTCAACTCCACCCCGACACCATCAATCGCCTGAGTTCGGCTGCGGTCTAGCTCGGCTTGGGCGAAGGCAGGATGCATGGCGACATCAGCAAGGATCGCAAGTGCCCGCGTTGTCTCGTCCGACTTTACGCCAACGCTAACCGTGGAGCCATCCCAGCCAGCGTTGCTGTTGATCGAGCCGCCGAGCGATTCGATCTCGCGCGCGATCTGGGTGGCGGAGCGGGTGAGGGTGCCCTTGGTGAGCAGTTCGGCAGCCACGGTGTTCAGCCCGGCGCGGTTTGCCGGATCATTCGCCGCGCCGCCGCTGACGATAACGGAGGCGGCGATCAAAGGAAGATCATGCTTTTCGACGACGATCACGCGCATGCCATTGCCCAGCCGGGTTTCGACAGGCGTAGGCGTTGCTACTTTAACCGAAGCAGCAGGGGCGGGTGGCTGAATACGTTCCGCCTCGGGTGCCGGGGTGAAAATCTTGATGTCGGCGGGGGCGGCAAGGGCGGCGACCTGGACTGTTGCTGCGACATCGATTGTGTCGCCCTTAGGGCCACCCGCGACCGCTGGCAGATAGCGCACCGTGGCCGCGCGGTTGTCCGCCAGATATTTGCGCGCGACGCGCTGGACGTCAGCGACGGTGACGGCGGCAAGTTCGGCCAATTGTCTGTCAGCGGCTTTTGGATCGGCATCGATGATCACTGCCTCGGCGAGCGCGGATGCCTTGCCATCGGCGGTTTCGCGACCGCGAATGGCGCTGGTCAGCAGCTGATTCTTGGCCTTGCTGAGCTCTGCTGCGGTGACTGGCAGATCGCGGACGCGCGCAATCTCACGCTTCATCGCGGCTTCCCCAGCCTCCACCGTCTTGCCGCCCGCGAGGATGGCATAGACGGCGAACGCGCCGGTTGCTTGTTTTGAATCAGTAAACGTCCCCGCCGATTGCGCGAGTTGATCACGGTAGACAAGCGACTGATAGAGGCGTGAACTATCCCCCGCCGACAGGATCGCATCAAGAACCGCGAGCACCGCTGAATCGGGGTCACGATCGGGTGGGATCGGGTAGCTGATGAGCAAAGCGGGCAGCGGCGTATTGGCCTCATAAACCGTCTTGGTGATAGGCGCGGTCCGTTCTGGCTCCGTCACGGTAACGCGCGGGATGGGCCGGTCGGGCTTTTTGATCCCGGCAAAATACTGGTCGATCCAGCCATCGAGTTGCGCTGGATCAAAATTGCCCGCGACCACCAGCACCGCATTGTCAGGCCGGTAATAGGTCGCGTGAAACGCGCGGACATCGTCGATAGAGGCGGCCTCAAGCTCGGCGATGCTGCCAATACCGGGGCGGGCATAGGGGTGGATTGCGTAAGCCGTTTGAGGAAAATACAGCGAGAACAGCTTGCCATAAGGCCGCGCCAGCACACGCAGCCGCAGTTCTTCCTTCACGACGTCGCGTTCCGACGCGAATGTCTTGGGCTCGACCACCAGCGAGGCCATCCGGTCGGCCTCGGCAAACAGGATGCGTTGCAGGTGGTTGGCAGGGACGGTTTGATAATAGTTGGTGTAATCGTCGTTGGTGGACGCATTATTATAGCCGCCGACATCCTCGGTCAGCCGGTCAAATTGTTCGGGCACCAAATTGCGTGTCGCCTTGAACATAAGATGTTCAAACATGTGCGCAAAACCGGACCGCCCCTTGGGATCATCCTTTGACCCGACATCATACCAGACATGAACCGCGACGGTGGCGGTGCTCGTGTCCCGGATCGCATAAACACGCAACCCATTGGCAAGAGTGCGTTCGGTATAGGCGAGCGGTTTAACCGACATCGTCTTGACAGGCGCGGCGGGGCGGGTTTGCGCCTGCGCGGCGGACGGCAGAATAATGCTGCTAAGGAGAAGTGCCGAGCGAAGCAACTTTGTCATAAGAGCGTCCTATTTACGCGAGCGATTGGCATAGAGTAACGCGGCGGCGATGGCAGCCGAGCCGATACCCAGGCCAATGCCAATCGGCACCAGCGGCCAGCTTCCGGCTTTGGCTTCGGCGAGTTTGGCCTGTGCGGTCTTGTCGCCGGCTTCGCGCACACGCTTGGCGTCATGAGCGGCGGCTTCAATCTCGTTCATGTCCGGTTTCAGACTGTCTTCGTCGGCCATATGCTTCCTCTCACTCGCCGGTTGCTCCAGCATAGGTATTTCTGAATGCTTGTGCGAAACTTTTGATCCGCTGTTCGCCAATTGCACTACGCAAATCATCCATCAATGTCTGATAGAACCACAGATTATGTTCTGTCATCAACATCGCGCCCAAAATTTCTGCTGATCGGACAAGATGATGCAGATATGCGCGGCTCCATTTGGCGCAGACGTGGCAACGACAATTGGGATCAAGGGGACCTGTCGCTTCGGAAAATTGGGCATTTCGGATGTTGATTGGGCCTGAACGGGTAAAGGCTTGACCCGTGCGACCAGATCGCGTCGGCAGCACGCAATCAAACATATCGATGCCGCGTTCGACCGCGCCGACGATGTCGTCGGGCTTGCCGACCCCCATCAAGTAGCGGGGTTTTTCAGACGGCAACTGGCCCGGTGCGAAATCCAGACAGTCAAACATGGCCGCTTGGCCTTCGCCGACCGCCAATCCGCCGACCGCATAACCGTCAAATCCAATATCAATCAGCGCTCCGGCACTCTCGCTGCGCAGCTTTTCGTCAAGCGCGCCCTGCTGGATGCCGAAAATCGCTGCCGCTTCGGCATGCGCGCCGCCGCCGTCAAAGGCGTCGCGTGATCGCTTTGCCCAGCGCATTGACCGCGCCATCGCTGCGGCCTGAACCTCCGGCGGCGATGTTGTCGACACCAGTTCGTCAAACGCCATGACGATGTCGGAACCGAGCAGGCGCTGGATTTCGATCGAGCGTTCCGGCGACAAGGTGTGGCGCGATCCGTCGAGGTGCGATTTGAAGGTGACACCGTCTTCTGACCGCGTCGTCAGATCAGACAAACTCATGACCTGATAGCCGCCACTGTCGGTCAGGATTGGGCGATCCCAGCCCATGAAACTGTGCAACCCGCCAAGCCTCGCGACCCGCTCCGCCGTTGGGCGCAGCATCAAGTGATAGGTGTTGCCCAGGATGATGTCGGCACCCGACGCGCGCACATCGGCGGGTTTCACCGCCTTGACCGTCGCGGCTGTGCCAACGGGCATGAAGGCGGGGGTGCGGATGACACCGCGCTGCATGGCGATTTCCCCCGTCCGGGCCTTTCCGTCTGTCGCCTTGATGTTAAACACGAAACGGGGCGGCCGCATCAACGCTGGGCCTGCTGAATGACCGCCGCACCGTGTAGCAGAAAGTCGGTTACCTCGCTTGGTGCGTTAAACACCATGTCGGGAGCCATCGCCATCAAAACCTTATAATTGGCATAGCCCCAAACTACCGCCGCACCGTCGATGCCGACTTTGCGTGCAGCCGCGAGATCGCGGGTTTCATCGCCGATCGATATTGCGTCCGTCAGCGCGACGCCAGTCTTGCGCAGCACTTTTTTGAAGCCTGCTGCCTTGCCGAAAAGGGATGCTCCGCATTCAAACATTTCAATCCGCGCGACGTTGACCGGGCCAAGAATTGCGCGCGCATTGTCTTCTGCATTGGACGTCACAACGGCCACCCGGACGCCGCCCGTAACGAGCGTTTCGAGCATAGTCGCGACGCCCTCGAACAGCGCGATCTGGTCGGTTTGATCAGCAAGCCTTCGGTGGATATAGCGTGCCATCCCCGGCAGTCGCCAGCGCGGAATGCCGAGATAGCGGATGACATCGCGCGATGTTTTGCCGCGCAGCATCTCGACTTCTTCCGGCGTGACATGCTTGAAGTTAAACCGGTCGGCGAGCTCATCTGCGATGGAGAGGAACCAATCGCCACTATCGGCAAGGGTGCCATCGAAATCAAAGATTGCCAGCTTGTAGCGGGGGGCAGATGGCGCGTTCCTCATGGGGTGCGAGGTTCGCCACGGCGGCTTGGCCGATCACGCCCGCCGCCAACCCCGCGACTGATATCAAGCGTCAGCAATTCGGCCCGGACAAGAGTTTCGTTCTTGTCGCGATCAAACCGATCAAATGTCTTGCCGAACTGCGTCTGCAATTCTGCCAGCGTAATCTGGTTGTCGCCATTGCTGTCGACCTCAAACGGGCTGGGCAACGCATTGCGATCCCCCAGCCAGCGCTCTGCCCAATCGGCAAACACAATATAGCCGACCATCCCCCGGTTTGCGGTGTCGAACATAACAAAGCTGCGCGCAACGCAGGCGGTAAGTTCGGCGCGGGTGACCCGGGCATCATTATTGGCATCACAGGCACCCATCATCACTGCGACAGGCTCTGCCATGATCGTGGCTGAGGGGGGTTGGGTAGCCGGTGGCGATTGCGGGGAAAGGGACGGTCCTGCCTTTTGTGCGGCACAGGGGCTTGCCAGCAGGAGCGATGCGACAATGATTGGCAACTGACGCATGAAAATTCCTTCAGGGGTGACCGAGCGCAACCTAACCCGAACCCGAACCCGATCCAACGCCGATACCTGTCTGTGCCGATTCGACCCCGGGCGACGCTAGAGCGGCAAAGCCAGCCTTGCCAGCCCTTGCATTGCAACCACGACCGATCACGGGATCGCCGGCCGTTTGCGATACTTTGGTGGGGTGACAAGCCCGAAACATACCCTAGATTGGAAACGACAGAATCGCCTTGTCAATGGGCGCGACCGGGAGAGCAAGCTTTGGCCAGTGTGTTGCCGCCCATCAGTCTTGTTACGCGGCTGTCTTACGGGGGAGGGGCCATTGCCAATGGCGTCAAAAGCGCCGCCTTCACCACGTACCTGATGCTCTATTATAATCAGGTGATCGGCATTTCCGCTGCGATCGTTTCGCTTTCGGTTGCCGCCACCTTGATCATTGATGCCTTTGCCGATCCATTTATCGGGCGGTGGAGCGACACCACCCGGTCGCGCTGGGGCAGGCGGCATCCGTTTATTTATGGTTCCGCTGTGCCGACCGCGATCTGCTTTACCGCAACCTGGTTTCCGCCTGCGGGAATGACCGATGTCCAGACAGGTTTTTGGATCTTCGTAATGGCAACGCTGACCCGGATGTCGCTCAGCGCGTTTGAAATTCCAACATCGGCAATGGCGTCTGAATTGACTAGCGACTATGCAGAACGGACGCGGTTGTTTTCGCTGCGTTATCTTTTTGGCTATGCGGGCGCGTTTGGTTTCACGGCATTCGCGCTCACTTTCTTCCTCGTGGCGACGCCGGAATATCCCAAGGGTCAACTAAACCCTGCGGGGTATCAGCCCTTTGCGATCACCGGCGGTTTTCTCTGTTTTGCAGCGATCATGCTGTGCGGGCTGGGCACGCATAACCGGATTCCGTTGCTGCGGCAGGCGACCAGCGCCGAGCGCAGCCTGGGTGTGGGCGACCATTTCCGCGAGATGTTCCAGTCCTTTAATCATCGCGGCTTTCTGGCGATTTTTGGTTTTGGTGTATGCAAATACACAGCGATTGGACTCTACAGTGCGATGACGCTGTATTTTGCGACCTATCTGTTCAAGCTGACATCGGGGCAAACCGCAATCCTAACGATTGATAGTCTGGTCGCGGCCTTTATCGCCGCCCCGCTGGCACCCTATTTTTCGCGGCGCATTGGCAAACGGGCAAGCTCGATGTTTTTTGCGATTTTGGGCATTTTCATCGGGCTGTCGCCCTTGGTGCTCAGCTATCTTGATTTGTTTTACTTGCCGGGTGACCCCCGGCTCGTGCCCGTCCTGTTCGTCATCGGCGCGGTCTATGGATCGATGATCGCCATGTCGTTGATCAACACATCGTCGATGCTGGCCGATGTGGTGGAGGACAGCGCCGTTACGACCGGCCGTCACAGCGCGGGCACTTTTTTCGCGGCCTCGTCTTTCATGCAGCAATGTTCAGCGGCGCTTGGCATCGGGATTGCCGGGGTAGTGCTCACCTTGTCGGCCTTTCCGGTTAAGGCTGATCCGAGGACGGTTGACCCCGCCGCGATTGACAGCTTGCTGCTGTATTATGTGCCGATCAGCCTGGCGCTCTGGATCGTCGGGGCGGGCATTTTAAGTTTTTACCCGATTGATGAGGCACGTCATGAGCGCAATGTCGCCGCGCTCCAGGCACGCGAGGCCGAGGCGTTGGCGAATGAGGCTGCCAATCTGCCACTCGGCGCACCTGCCCGATGAATACGCCGATCGACAAGCAAGCGCTGCTCGACAAATACCGCGCCGAGCGTGACAAAAGGCTGCGCGCTGATGGCAATGCCCAATATCTCAGGTTGACGGGGCAGCTCGCCCATTACCTCGATGATCCCTACACGCCGCGCGTCGAGCGGGCGCCCATGACGGATCATGTCAGCTTTGCCTGTGTTGGCGGTGGTTTTGCAGGGCTGGTGACGGGCGCGCAGCTGGTCGAGGCGGGCATTAGCGATGTGCGGATTATCGAGAAGGGCGGCGATTTTGGCGGCACCTGGTATTGGAACCGCTATCCCGGCGCGCAGTGCGATAC